>CAZSPO010000495.1:0-2719 GCA_964608775.1 uncultured Chthoniobacterales bacterium
GGTATTCCCCGGAGGCCACCGTCGCTTCATCGGGCAAAACAGCGGGAGAGCTTTCCTCTTTTTTTACCGGAAGAATCCGCACCCCGGCTGAGTAAGCGATGCCGCCGTAGCCGATGCCGCGCTTATCCTTTCCCACCGCACTGATCAACGCCGCCGTGCCGGCCATGGTTTGGGCGCGTTGGCTAAAATCTTTGTCGCCCAGCACATGCTCCTTAAAAAAGACATACGTGCCGGAGTTATTTTCCCGAGAGTAAACCGTCATCTCCAGATCCGGGCCACCCACTTCTTTCCAGTTGTTAATTTTCCCGGTGAAAATCGCTTCGAGTTGCCCCATTGAAAGCGATTCGATTGAGTTTGATTCGTGAACATACACCCCGATGCCATCCAAAGCCGTGGCGAGCTCTCGCGGTTTGGCTCCGGTGGTTAAAACCACGGCGGCGATTTCTTTCGCTTTAATCGGGCGAGAGGAGGCGGCGATATCGGTGGTCTGGTTAAGCAATGCAGCAATGCCGGTGCCCGAACCGCCGCCAGTCACCTGCACCTGATGGCCGGGGTTGGCCTGCATAAAGGCGTCGGCCCATTTTTGACAGAGGACCACCATCGTGTCGGAGCCTTTAATCGTCACGGACGCAGCAGAGACTCGGCTGGGCAGAACGAGACAGAGGGAGAAAAGGGCGGTTAAAAGCAGCGACAGTTTCATGGGATGCGATTCGAGAACCCTATCTATAGGGCCAGCTCCTGGAGAGACGAAGTGACGTTCTTGTCACATAGCCGACAGCGGAAAGAGAAACCCCAAGGCGAAGAATTCGCAATCACCGCCAGTTCAGCCGGTTGGACCCGGCACCCGATCCGACCGGGGGGGGAAGTCCTGGGTGGGGATTGCAACAAATGTGTGACGGCCTATCCCTTATCCTGGCTATGCGTTGGCCGCTGCGCGACGGCGGGCGTCCTTGGTCAGAGGAATGAAAGCGCCGGGATACGCACCGGAATGGGTTTCCGGTGCGGCGAGTCGATCGAGCCAGCGTTGCCACTCCTCCGTGCCTTCCCGGATTTCGATTTGCACTTTCAGATAGTAAAAAGGGACGGGGCACGGGTCCGGCAACGGCAGGCGGACCGCATCTTTTTCTGTGGTAATCACGGCGGCTAAATCGCGACGGCGACAGCGCTCGATCAGCTCGGCGATTTCGCTGGGGCTATATCGATGATGGTCGGCAAACCGCCGTCGCACCTCGATATGGGCCCCGTGCGCCGTGACAAACCGTTCAAAACTCTCCGGGGCAGCAATCCCGCTCAAAACGGCCACATATTTTCCCTGAAGAAAATCGAGGGGCAACTGTTCGGAGCCACCGAGACACTGGAGATGCAGCGGGAGATGGTCGGTGACAATGATCGGCGCGGTAGGTTGGTGGCGACGAATTTCGCGGATCAGATCGGTCGGCGAAGTCTCGCCCGACTTGGTCAGAATCACGAGCCCGGCACGACGGAGAGCAGCGGGCGGTTCCCGGAGCATACCGCGGGGCAACAACCAGCCGTTCCCAAAGGGGGTCTGGCAATCGACCAGGACGAAATCATGCCGCCGACTGAGCCGGAGATACTGAAACCCATCATCGAGGAGCAACACCCGGCACCCGAACCGTTCCACCGCTAGACGACCAGCTCGGGCGCGATCTTTATCAACAATCACCGGGACGCCGGGGAGGTTGACCGCCATCATGTAAGGTTCATCCCCCGCCTCATAAGAGCCGAGCAGGACTTGTTGGCCATCGGAGACCACCCGAGAACCGAGGAGCGGGTCAGCGCGACCGACGAGACGGTAATGCCAAGCCCGAAGCAGCGGGAGGCGGCGGCTTTTGTAGCCCCGGCTCAAAATCGCCACCCGCACCCCGGCGTCCCGCAGTTCTCGCGCCAAGCGTTCGACCACCGGGGTCTTGCCGGTGCCGCCCACGGTGAGGTTGCCGATGCTGACAACTGTCGTCCCAAGAAAATGGCGGCGTTTGATATTCCGGGCAAACAACCAGGCGCGCGCTGCCACCACCCGTTCGTAAAGAACGGCGAGCCCATGTAAAAAACAACGGAGCAAGGTGGCTCGCTTGCCGCGTTGACGGTCGAAAATGACTTCTACCGCGAACTGTTCGATTTGTTCAAGGCGACGGCGCATGGGCAGGAAGGCCTCAACGGGTTCGCACCACCCGACACCCCCGGTTGTCGACGGAAAGAATTTCCACCCGAGCCTCACATTCCGGCAAGGCCGCCGCCATGGCAGCGGCCACTCGCCCGGGGCGGGCCAGGGTAACGCAGGCAATCGTCGAGCCTGACCCACTGAGAAACCCCCCCAGCGCCCCGGCCTCCCGCCCGGCCGCCAACACCTCGTCGAGCCCAGGAATGAGCGCGGCTCGAAAAGGTTGGTGCAGCCGATCCTCAAAAAGACCGGCCAACTGACGGTATCGACGGGTGGCAAACGCGGCGGTGATCCCAGCCGCCCGCGCGGCATTCCCGGCGGCATCGGCGTGCGGCACGGCAGACGGCAGCACCCCCCGAGCCGCTTTCGTCTCCACCTCAAAATCCGGGATGAGCAGGACAAACTTCAGTTTTTCCCCCACCGGAAATCGGAAAAACCGGCTGCTCCCGACCGCCACGACGAACCCGCCGAACATCGCGGGGGCGGCGTTGTCGGGGTGGCCTTCGAGTTCGGTGACGAGTTCAAAAATTTGCCGGTTGT
>CAZSPO010000496.1:0-2718 GCA_964608775.1 uncultured Chthoniobacterales bacterium
CCCCAAGGCGACCCCGATCTTCGCCTTGTTAGCGCTGACATTGGCCAGTGGATGAGTGAAGCGCACAAAACATTTCGATGGCCACGAAGTGCTCGGCCAGGGCTTCCTCGACCAGCGGGCTGGTGGACGGAAGAAATTGCACGGGCCACCCTGCTATCATCCTATATTCGCCCTCCATCGAGCAGCCGCACTCGGCGAGGTAGTCGATGAGGAGATCCCCGTGTCCAGCCTCGACACTGGTAACGGACTGGTCTTTCCTTAGCCTCGATACTATTTGTAGTCGGGTCAGGCCTTAAATGCCAGAAAAGGATGTGTGCAGTTCTCGTTTAGCTACAAAGATCAAACAGGGTGCGCGATCGTCAATCGAGGGATGATCTTGGCATATGCTCAGGCTTCCCCATTCAAAATGCGAATAACTGAAGGGAGTGGCCACAAGTCTTGTCAGGCTCGTTTGCTACGGTTTGTCATACGGCCAATCGAACCATTTGATCCAAGTAATGTATTCGAGTGGGCGGAGAGTCACTTCGAGGTCGGGGAGATAACGTGGAGGCGGGCGGGATGCCGTGTGGGTTGGGTGACGCGGTGTTGGTAGGTGAGGCTGATGCGGCTGCCAGCGCGGGGAATCCAGGGGCGTCCCGAAGGATCGGTGCGCATGCCACCCAGATAAGAAAGGGTGTCACTGGTGCGGGGGATCATAAGAATCGGTTGGTAGTTGCGGCGGAGCCCCCGCTCGGAAGTGACATCGTAGGCTCCACTGGTGGTGTAGAGCATGCGGTCATCGGGGCTGAGTGTCAGCCCCGTGGCAAAGGCTTCGAGTGCGAGCACGGGCTGGTCACCCGATGGAATGCTCCAGATTTGAAACGGCGGAGCACTCACAAACAGATCGCCCTCTTTGGTGATCGCAAGGTCGGCGAGGGTGCCCGCCTCGGGCGGAAGGGTGGCGAGGGTGGTGATGGCTTTGGTTTCAAGATCGATGCGGAGAATGCGTCGGTTCTTCCTGTCTGTAAGGTAGAGGGCATCGCCATGGCGACGCAACCCGCCTACGATGACATCCTCCGGAAGGGTCAACCAAAGTTCGGGAACGGTCGCGTCGGGGGTTAGTTTCGCGATGTTATGAACGGCTTCTTCAGGATTCTTGGAGAAGGTGGCGTTAGTAAAATAGAGCGAACCGTCGGGCCAACATCAAGACCGTTTGTCTGGCCCGTGACGCATCCTTGCAACCGCATTTCGGGGACGGGAGCCGCGCTGGCGGGAATGGCCAGCAGTTGAGGAGAATGCGGCTAGAGCATCGCCGCGCGTTGGACCCTAAAGGGCCTCGAAGATGGGAGCGTTTTGTCATGAATGTTTGACTGACCCCATTGATTAATACACCGGTGCCGGAGGCACCCCGGACATTAGCCGGTGGCGCAAGCCACCGGGTCACAATCCCCCCACGATTCCGCCCTGGCAGGGGCGGCGCAAAAACGACAGCCCCCAAAGCGTTCGCTCGTCCGAATTAACCCTGTGTCGCTCCGAAATGTTCCGCTGCCCCTACCGGGGCAAATCCTTTCCCTGCAAATTCCGGTGGCTTGCGCCGACCGGCTCATGTCCAAACGTGCCTCCGGCACGCAACCGAACATCCGCAGATCAGACTCGATGGTTGAAACCGAACCAGCCCTCACCCAGCATCCCTTCACAATCCTAGCCCACCGTAGGCGCTCTGTCAGGCGGATTACCCTAGCTGTGAGCACTCAAAAGTGAGGTCTGACGCTCGGGCAGCGGTTTCTTCCGTCCCCTTTTGCCACGACATTTTCCAGCTTTAATACTCGGAAGTGTTCGAGGGGAATCTGCTTGAGCTCGTCTTCATCGAATTGACCTTCCCAAGACCACTCAGGATGACCATAGATGCCTTCGAGGTAGACGCAGGTGCCAAAGGCGACGTCCACATTGACCATGCCGTATTCCTGCAACGCACGGCAGATGACCCACCCCCCGGGAAGCAGGTCGAATTGGCTTAAATCCAAGGAAGGATCAAGCTGAACCACCGCCCCTTCTGGCAAACCGCCGGGATACCGTCCATCAGTCCAAATCGCAGGGAAAACGAATTCTTGAAACGCATTGTATCGGGCGGCAAAGGCGAGCTTGTGGTCAATGCGACCGCTCAAAACCTCGTGATACATCGCCAGACCGGCGATAATCGGAACGCCTGCCGCGCGACCCGGTCCGTGGCAATGAATGGAATCACCGTTCTGAGGATCAAACTGCCCGGGTGAAAACGTCCCATCGCCATCAATGGAGTAATGCATGGCGGTATAGGATTCCCATTCGCCATCTGGAAGAATGACCGCTCCCCACATATCCCAGGCCAGACCGCGTTCCCAATCGACAAACGCGACGTGGTGATCCCCGGCCGGATCAGGGATGGCTCCCGGCGGAATGGGCGTCTCCGGGTTGAAATGCGGATCATGTCGAAAATGGCGATTCGAGGTCACCGCCATGGCCAGGTGACGATCTGAGGTCGCGCGCTGACCCATGACTTTTCGCGGGGTGGAATCGTCGACGTCATAAACCGGGATGGAGGTCTTTGACGCGTTGATATGGAGGCCGCCCGTCGGTTCCTCCTTCAAGAGTTCTATGAAGAATTCGCTTCGCGGATCCCGTTCGGCGTCAGGAGGGATCGGCTGGTTCCAGAAGCTTTCGGGGCTGAATAATCGACGGCGGAAGCCGGGGTTATGGTGG
>CAZSPO010000497.1:0-2718 GCA_964608775.1 uncultured Chthoniobacterales bacterium
CGCGCGATGGATCAGTGGGTGGGGAAGTATGAGGTGACGAACGCGGAGTTCCGGAAATTCCGGTCCGGGCATGACAGTGGGAATTACCGGGGAAAAAGCCTGAATGGTTCGCGGCAGCCGGTAGTGGAGGTGTCGTGGGAGGATGCGGTGGCGTTCTGCGAATGGCTGACGGAGCGGGAGCGGCGCGCGGGCCGCCTCCGCCCGGGGATGGAATACCGGCTGGCCACGGGCGACGAGTGGACCCGATTCGCTCGATGCGGGACTTCTCGGGAATACCCATGGGGGGACTCCATGCCGCCCACCGCAGGTAATTACGCAGACCAGACGGCCAAGCGGAGCTTTTCGAATTGGTCCGTCATTTCCGGCTACAACGACGGTCATGCGGTGAGCGCCCCGGTGGAGGAATCGGGCAGGAATGACTGGGGGCTCTACGGGGTGGGCGGCAATGTGTGGGAGTGGACCCTCGAGCAGAGCGGCTCGTCGCGGGTGCTGCGCGGGGCGTCGTGGCGCAGCAACACTCCCGACTACCTGCGTGTCGAGGATCGCGGCTCGGTCCCTCCTTCGTACCGCAACGACGTCGACGGCTTTCGAGTTGTGTTGGTGGGCGGTTGAGTGCCCTGAGGGTTCGTGCTTTGTTCTTTTTTCTCTCGCAGCTTGTCTGCGAGCCGCGATTTTTTTTACAAACCGGCTAACGATTAACGCATGAAAGAAGGACAACCGGATCCAAAACGCCCGCCTGTTTATACGAAATGGGAGGAATTATTGGGCTGGACCCTGGATCGAACGGCCTCGATTCCGAAGAGCCAGCGGTTCACTTTTGGGCAACGCATCGACGGGCACGCCCTGGATGTGATGGAGCTTTTGGTGCAAGCGATCTTTGCCAAGGAGAAGCTGAGTTATCTTGGGAAAATCAACCGGCGACTGGAGTTACTACGTGTACTCTGGCGGTTGGTGCAGAAACGGGGCTGGATCAGTTTGCGGCAGCTGCACTACATTCAGAGCCAATTGGATGAGACGGGCCGGATGATCGGAGGCTGGCGACGGCAGGTGCTCACAACGGGAAAAGGAGAGGAAAAATGAAGAGCTGGAGCAACCTCTTTCCCCAGATCACTTCCCTTGAAAACCTGTATTGTGCGGTGGCCAAAGCGCGGAAGCGGAAAACGCGGAAGGGGTATGTCGAGGATTTTGGGCTGCGGCGGGAGCGGGAAATCCGTCGGCTTCAGGAGGGGCTGCTCTCCGGGACCTATCGTCCCGGTGCCTACCGGCAGTTCAGGATCTATGATCCACGGGAGCGCTTGATCTCGGCGGCACCTTTTCGTGACCGGGTGGTCCATCATGCTTTGTGCAACGTGATGGAGCCGCTCTTGCAGCGGCGTTTTGTTTACGATTCGTACTCCTGTCAGAAAGGCAAGGGGACGGGGCTGGGGCGGGAGCGTGCCCGCAAATTCACCAACCGATATCGTTATGTTCTAAAGGCAGATATCCGGAAATATTTCCAAAGCATTGATCATCAGATATTGAAAGCCAAGCTGGCACGGGTCATTCGCTGTAAACGGACCCTGCGGCTTTGTGGGCTGATTATTGACTCCAGTTGGGATATGGAGATTCCCCCGCGTTATTTTCCCGGGGATGACCTGTTCGCGCCGCATGAACGGAAGCGGGGTTTACCAATCGGGAATTTGACCAGCCAGCTGTGGGCCAACTTTTTCCTGGATGAGCTGGACCATCTGATCAAAGAGGAGCTGCGCGTGCCGGGGTATGGGCGGTATACCGATGACTTTTTGATCTGGTCGGATGATAAGGAATATTTGAAAGCGGTCCGAGGTAGGATCGGGCATTATCTGGAGAGCATCCGACTGTCGCTACATCCCGTAAAAACACGAATTCAAACGACGAGCTGTGGGGTGCCATTTCTGGGCTTCCGTTTTTTTCCGGGTCAGAAGCCTCGGCTGCTGGGTGAAGTCAAACGGCGATTTGAAAAGCGGATACGGTTGCAACTCGAAGAAAAGGAGCGGGGGTTGCGAAGTAAGGAGGCCATCCAGGTTTCGGTCAGGAGTTGGCTGGCATTCTCGAGCTATGGAAACATTGAAGGGTTGGTGCAATGCTACCGCCGGAGGGGATTCTAGCGGTGACCATTTTGGACGAAAGGGGAGAGTCGACGGGTCGTCGCGGGTGCTGCGCGGGGCGTCGTGGAACAACAACAATCCCGACAACCTGCGTGTCGAGAACCGCAACACGAACCATCCATCGAACCGCAACAACAACAACGGCTTTCGAGTTGTGTTGGCGGGCGGTTGAGTGGTCTGATCCGCCTTCGCTCGCCTACCGTGTTGTTTCGTTTTTTGAGTCCAAGCTACGGCGGGACAGGGCGTTCGTCAAAGCGAGAGCATGGGTGGCATCCGGCTGCCCGTGGAGTGCAACGAACGAACCCACCCTTTGGTCCAGCTCCTGTGGGTTTTCCCCGACAGGACAAAGACGCCGCCCCCGGGAAGGGCTGGTAGGGAAGGGACTGGCGAGGTCCGGTCCGTTTTCGAAGGTCCTTCCCGGCTTTTCTTCCAATTTGGCGATCTTTGCGGCCTTCTCTTGGAAAAGCTGGTTTTCGTGTGATTCGGGTATTTCGCGGTTTCCTTTTTTAACTACGAAATACGCAAAATACACGAAAGGGAGGAGGCTACGAATACGATTGAGACTGAGATTAGGAGGGTGGGGTAGTAGGGT
>CAZSPO010000498.1:0-2705 GCA_964608775.1 uncultured Chthoniobacterales bacterium
CCGAAACTGCGCTGGGAAGAACTCCGCAGCCACACCCGCGAACCCTGACAGCCTGTTAAGCCATGACCCTCCTCGATACCAATGTGTTGATCTACGGCTTCGATAAGACCTCACCTCTGCACACTTGGGCCCGAGGAATGATCCGCAATGCGTTGCTTGGCGGTGGAGCTGCGATCAATACGGTGATCCTGGCCGAATATCTGGTCGGGGAGGAGGTGCCCGAGACAGTCATCCCCCGCCTCTCCGCTTTCGGAATCGTCATCCTTGACCTTCCCGCGATGGTTGCACCCCGTTGCGCCGAAGCCTACACCAGCTATTTAGAAAACCGCCGCCAGCAACCTGGACCACCAGCACCCAAATCTCCGCTTCCCGATTTTATCATCGGTGCCCATGCCGCGACCTTGAATTTGCCTCTGGCTACAGCCGACGCGGACCGCTACCAGACCTACTTTCCCGAGGTCGAACTGCTCGCTCCCCCAGCTTGACGGGAAAACGGAAATATGGGAGTCTGTCCGTATGAAAACCACCATCGACCTTCCAGATCCTTTGTTCCGCCGCGCCAAGGCCACGGCTGCCGTGCGAGGCATCACGCTTAAAAGGTTCATCTCAAAAGCCGTCGAAAATAGCTTGGAAGCAGAGCAAAAAGATTGGAGAGCGGTGCTCCGCGATTTGCCCCGCGTGGACAAGGAAACTCTGGAAATCATCCGGCTTCGCGTCGAAGAATCTGATCGCGACGACCTCTTGTTCCAAGAGCAAGCTGAACAGCGGAAGCCATGATCTTGGATACCAACGCGGTATCCGCAATGGCGGGGAAAAATCGGGCGATACTTTCTGCCATCGATGGCACGGAGTCCCTATAGCTTCCCTTCATCGCCTACGCCGAATTCCGATACGGTCTGCTTGGCTCAAATCGCCCGGAAGCAGGTCTCCGGTTGCTGACCGATCTCATTACAACCACCCCGCTGCTCCTGCCAGACCACGAAACGCTGGATCAATACGCCAAAATCAAAGATCACCTGAAACGCCGGGGTCGCAAAATTCCCGAAAACGACATCTGGATCGCTGCCCTCGCCCGCCAGCACGCAATGCCCGTCCTCTCCCGCGACCACCACTTCGACTTCGTTGATGGCATCCAGCGCATCGATTGGTAATTGCCTTCCCCAATGGAAAATCAAAAATCAGAAATCAAAAATCAGAAATCCATGCCCAAAGATCCTCCAGATTCCCTCAACGACCTTCTCCCTCTCACCCCCGACGTGAGGGCCGAGAGGCTGGCCGAACTCAAGCGCCTTTTCCCCGATCTCTTCACCAACGAGGGGAGACTTAATCCCGACGAACTCCGCCAGCTTGTGGAGCCGAACGAAGTCCACGAAACCGAGCGTTACGAATTCAAGTGGTATGGCAAAGCCGCCTCCAAACGCGAAGCCTTTACCCCCACCACCGCCACCCTCGTCTATGACGAAGCCCGCTCCGTCAATCCCGAGAAAGCCGATGGCAACATGATCATCGAAGGCGAAAACCTCGAAACCTTGAAGCTCCTCCTCAACGCCTACCGCGAACAGGTCAAGTGCATCTACATCGATCCACCTTACAATACCGGGGAGGATTTCATCTACAGAGATAATTACCGCAAAGATCGTGGCGAATACTGGAATGAAATTGGAGCTTTCGAAGACGGCATCAAGTTGGAATCAAATCCGGAATCGGCGGGTAAGTTCCATTCAGATTGGCTCTCGATGATGCAAACAAGGCTAATTGTAGCGCATGGGTTACTCAAGCGGGACGGGGTGATCTTTGTTAGTATTGACGACAAGGAGGTGCATAATCTGCGACGTATTCTGGACCTAACTTTTGGAGATTCTAACTTTATTGCTCAAGTGGTGTGGGAAGGCGCTTTCAAAAATGATGCACGCCAGATCGGAACGAATCACGATTATGTTCTCGTCTATGCAAAGGAACGCGATTCTTTGCCAAGAGAATGGGGTCTAAGAAAAGAGGGAGTGGAGCCTGTTTTGAGAGAAGCCGCGCGCCTTCAGAAGGAATTTGCTGGTAATTGGGACGAAGCCTCGGCCGCAATGGCGGCTTGGTTTCTAGCCAATAAAGCAAAGCCGCTTTTTGCCAATCGACGTTTCAGATTTATCGACGCTAGAGGCGCATATAAAGAAGATGACCCGACCGCTCCGGGCGGAAGGAAATTTGATTTATTCAACCCAAAAACGAAAGAACTAATCCCACTTAGGCCCAACCGGGGTTGGGCTTTCGATCAAGAGACCTTCAATCAGTATGTGGATGAAGGGAGAATCAGCTTCATTACATCTACGTCTGTAATGAAGCGCACATACTTCCATGAGACCGAGAAAATAACGCCTCAAAGCGTAATCTATCAACCAGCAAGATCCTCATCCGAAAGACTCGCTCGTCTGCTTGATGCAAATATTTTCGAGTTCCCCAAAGACGAATTCGTTATCCAGAAATTTGTGGAGATGGCAAGCGATTCAGGCTCAATTGTCATGGACTTCTTTGCAGGAAGTGGCTCCACAGCTCATGCAGTTCTAAATGAAAACTTGCGTGACGGAGGTGGTAGTAGATTCATTTTAGTCCAGATTCCAGAGCAGACACCAGATGGATCACCAGCGCGTTCATCCGGTTACAAAACTATCTCTGCCATCACCATCGAGCGCGTCAAACGCGTCATTGAAGGCTAC
>CAZSPO010000499.1:0-2691 GCA_964608775.1 uncultured Chthoniobacterales bacterium
GCCTGCGCCAGCGTCGCTAGTGAACTCAATGAATAAATAGAATTAATTTCATGAAATTCCTCCCAACCATCCCACTGCTACCGTGCTTATTTGCCGCTTCTCTGTTGGCGGGTGAGCCCGTTGATCGGCCCAATATTTTGTTCTGCATCATGGATGATGCTTCATATCCGCACATGAGCGCGTACGAAACGACCTGGGTAGAGACGCCGGCATTTGACCGATTGGCTGCCGAGGGCATTCTTTTTGAAAATGCTTATGTTCCCAACGCCAAGTGTGGCCCCTCACGAGCCATTGTTCTTACCGGGCGCCAATCCTGGCAGCTGCGGCAGATCGGTGTGCATTTGGCGGTCTGGCCGGAGACCGAATTCATGACTTGGATGGAGGCTCTCAGCAGTAACGGTTACACTGCAGGCTTCACCGGCAAAGGATGGGGGCCGGGAAGGGTTGCGGGCAATCCCGACCGGCCAATCACTGGCAAGGAATACAATGAACATGTTGCGCCGGCTCCCGCGCGCTTCATATCCGGTAAGCACTACTCACGGAATTTCCGGCAGTTCCTGGATGATCAGGAATCCGACCAGCCCTGGGCTTTCTGGTATGGCGCGCACGAGCCGCACCGCCGTTACGAATATGGTGTCGGGGCTAGACTGGCTGGCAAGGAGCCATCCGATGTCGAAGCGGTTCCCCGTTATTGGCCTGACAATGAAGTCGTCCGCAACGACATGCTCGATTACGCATTTGAGATCGAGTATGCTGACCAGCATCTCGGCGAAATGCTGAAACTATTGGAAGAGCGTGGCCAATTGGACAACACGATCATCGTGATGACAGCGGATAACGGCATGCCGTTTCCCCGCTCCAAAGGCCTGCAGTATGAGATATCGAATCACATGCCGCTGGCGATTATGTGGAAGGATGGCATACAAAATCCCGGCCGGGTCGAGCACGGCTACGTGTCCTTTGTCGATTTCGCACCGACGTTCCTTGCAGCGGCGGGCGTAGACCTTGAGGCCGCTGGCATGGAACCCAGCCCCGGCAAAGATATGCGTGAGATTTTCGAAGACAGCTACCGCAAGCAGGATTGGTCCTACGTTGTTCTCGGTCAGGAACGTCATGATTACGGCCGCCCCGAGAACCAAGGGTACCCGATACGCTCCATCATTCAGGACGGCTTTCTTTACATGCACAACTTCAAGCCTGAACTCTGGCCGGTCGGAAATCCGGAAACGGGGTATTTGAATACCGACGGGTCGCCTACCAAGACCGCCATCCTCAACCTCCGCCGTGAAGGGATTGATACACAGTTTTGGCAGATCAACTTTGGCAAAAATCCGCAGGAGCAGCTGTTCCACATTGCGGTGGATCCGGAATGTCTGGTGAACCTCGCCGACACGCCTGAGTACCAGTCCCTTAAGCAGGCAATGAAGGACAAGCTCTTCACCGACCTAGCTCGCTTGCAAGATCCGCGCGTGGTCGGTCCGGATGGTGACATCTTTGACAGCTACCCTTTCGATACTAAACGCGCTTTCGATTTCTACGAGCGCTACATGGCCGGTGAGATCAGCGACTACCAGACCAACTGGGTAGAACCAACGGACTTTGAAGCTGCACCCATTGAATGAATTATTCCAGCAAAGAGCTTTTCTGTAGTTTAAATTCAATTATCTTCTACACATGGCAGCCTTGTCGCCAAACTTCGCCCTTTCACCACATTGGATAGTCCGTCCCTCCCCACACAAAAATGAAAAGAAATCCTATTTTATCAGTGCTCCCGATGCTGCTTATTAGCCTGCCACTGGCGGCTAAGCCGAACGTACTGTTCGTTTTGATGGACGACCTGGGCCATGGTGATATTGCCCTCTTTAGGCAGATCAACGGAGCCGCGCCCAACGCTTTAATCACCCCCAACCTGGATCGTATGGGTGCTGAAGGCATGGTGTTGAATCGGCACTACACGGCCGCTCCAATTTGCGCACCAGCCCGTGGAACCTTGTTGACCGGCTTGCATCAGGGCCATGCAAACATTCGGGATAAGCACTTTGATCGAGAGCTGGAAGACAATTGGAATATTGGTAACACGATGCAGGCTGCGGGCTACTACACAGCAACGGTCGGAAAGTGGGGCCAACAAGGCGGCGATCGCGTGGAAAACACGGAAGATTCACTTGCGGACTGGTCCTCTTACCCGACGAAGCGGGGCTTTGATTACTATTACGGAGTGGTTCGCCACCGGGATGGTCACCTACACTACCCAGCGCATTATTGGGAAATCGGAGACGTTTCGCCGTTACACACGGACCCGAAGGAAGTTTGGGAAAACAACGAAGAAGTATCGAGCGGGTTGCAGAAATGTTATACAACCGACCTTTTTGGCGCTCGGGCAAAACAGCTCATGATCGAGCACACAGAGCAATCTCCAGAGCAGCCATTCTTCATTTATCTAGCTTTCTCCACCCCGCATGCGGCTTTACAGGTTCCGCCTACGGCATATCCTGAAGGCTCTGGCTTGAATGGCGGTCTCGAATGGATTGGTGAGCCCGGTCGCATGATCAATACCGCAGAGGGCGAAGTCGATTCCTTCTATTATCCAGCCTACCGCGAAATGAATTGGTCGGATGAGATGAAACGGTTTGCGACCATGATTACACGCATTGACCAAGTGATGGGGGACCTCTTGCAAACACTCAGAGA
>CAZSPO010000500.1:0-2691 GCA_964608775.1 uncultured Chthoniobacterales bacterium
CTCAATCGGCGCACTCCCCTGCATCGGAGCCAGAGCCCGGGCCGCCAATCCAAACGGGTCAAACCGCAACTGCGCCTCAATCTTCGGCGATCCCCCGGACAACGCTTCCCGCAGGCGTTCCAACCGAACTCGCAACGCCTCCGGCTCCAGAGAATCCATGGCCGCTGCAAATTCGTCCGGCGGCAGATGATAGAGCAACGGCCCCGCCAAAGCCGGAAAACTAGCCAACCCCTCCTCCGTTTCCAAGGGAGCCCGGTAAAAAACCCGATCCACCCAGGGCTGATCATGCAGCGCCGTGGCAAACGCCTCCTGGGCATCCTCCAACCGTGCCGGATCCCCCCCCACTAACACAAAGGTCAACTCACGCGCCTGAGCGAAGTCCCGATTGTAAACCAACAAACTCGCCACCGTCGGAAACCGGCCCGGCAATAAATTCAAGACCTCCGTATCCAGCCGTAACCGCCAAGCCGCCACCCCCAAGCCACCCAAAAAGAGGACCGCAATCAACGCCCATAAAACCCGCGAACGGTCGATCAACCATCCGGCCAGCAGCCGCGCCAGGGCATGGATTCCCCCGCTCAAATGAACCGTGCCGCTCCCACCGGTCAGTCGAATCGAAATTGAAATTCCTCACCCCGGCCGACGAATTGCACGTCCACCGCAATGAGCGTCTGGCGGTCATACTCCCGGTTCACCCGGAACGCGGGCTGATTCGGATTGCGCGCCGCCCCGGTATCCGGGCCATTGAAAACGGATCGCAACGCAAACCAAGGTCGAAGCGCATCCGGAGCCTCGCTCACCCGCCCGCTCCACCCTGGCCCCGCCAATGCCCCCGAAGCCGACCCAAACGCCCCGCCATGCTCCAGCCGCAGCATCGGTTCCCCTGGCCCTTTGTAAAAATCCAAGCGGAACGGCTCCCCCGGCACCACCACCACATCCCCCACCAACCCCATCGTATCGAGCGTCCGGAATCGCAATTGCCCCGGCATTGCCCCAGCCCCAGAAGAGGCCGTCTGGCAACCCGTCAGGGTCAGCGCCGCCAAAATCGCGCAACAAAAAAGCAGGTGGAACAAACGTCGGTTCACGGAGTGGTGGGTTCAGGTTCGAGACTTAACCGGGGCGATAATGGCAGATACCGTTGAAGCCAAACGAAAAATTCGAAAATTGCCACCCGCCACCGCACCCCCCAGTCCTCCCCGGTGTTCCCACCCAACAACGCATTCACCGCTGGCGCAATCTGCAGGATTTCTTTTGGATTCATAAAAACCTCGATGAACTCCTGCCGATACCACGCCCGCACAAATCGCAGGTAAAGATTCATCACCCGTCGCAACCGCTGATCATAAGCGCGCAACCGCCCCCCCGCTTGGCCGGGACGTCGCAACGCCCCTTCCACCGCATCCGCCGCCGCTTCTCCACTCAGTAAAGCCAAAAATACCCCGCTGCTGAACACCGGATCGATGAACCCCGCCGCATCCCCCGCCAACAACCATCGGTCGCCCGCCAACCGTTCGCTTCGATAGGAATAATCGCTCGCCGCATAGACCGGCCGAATGCGCGCCGCCTCCGTCATTCGCTCCCGCACCCTCGGCTGCCGCGCCACACTCTCATCCAAAAACGCCTCCGGACTGAGCCCCCGCCGCTGAAACACCCCCAAATCGCAGACAACCCCGACACTGCAACAATCGCCCGCCAACGGGATCATCCAAAACCACCGGTCCGACTCCCGCACCATCCGCGTCAACGTCCCCCGCGCCCCCTCCGGACGGTCCACCCCTCGGTAATGCGAGAAGACAGCGAATTTCTTTAAATCGTCATACGACCGCTTCAACCCAAGCGCATTCCCGACCACCGACCGTCGCCCGCTCGCATCAATCACATACCGACAACGAACCCGGCTCCCCCCCACGGCCAGGGTCGCCCCCAACGCATCGAACCGCACCCTCTCCACATCGGTTTCTTCAAACACCGCCGCCCCCACCTCGCGCGCCCGCTGAAGCAGCAGGTGATCGAAATCCTCTCGCAAAACTTGATAACTGGTCGCCCGTTGCGCCCGATATCCGTCTTTAAAATAAAAAGGCAGCTCTCGACTTCCGCAGCCGCTCACGATCTCCCCCCCATGCTTCTCAAGAAACCGCCCGTCCCCCATCCGCCCCGCAACCCCCAATCGCTCCAAGGTCGGCAGACTGAACGGGAGCAACGATTCACCAATATGAAACCGGGGAAATCGTTCTCGCTCAAAGACCGCGACCGAACGGCCCTCCGCCGCCAACAAGGTAGCCGCGCAACTCCCGGCCGGCCCGCCTCCAATAATGCCGGCATCATAGTCAAACACGACGCGGACCATATCCCCCACCCCCCCGTGCGCAAGAATCAAAAACGGATGGAGGTCACAACCACCGCGTGAGGTCACGCAAGAGAGCCGGTCTTTAGGAATTCGACCTGCCGAGCATTGACCCCGCCACCGAACTGCGTTACGCACAGGATTCTTCTTTATCGCAACCAAATCAATTCATCATGGGTCAACAACTCCGAGCAGTCGTCAAACGTCGTCGTCGCAAACTTTATCTCGCCCGCAAAAAAGCCTTGGCGAAAGCGGAAGCCGCCTCAGCTAAGCCCCTCACGCGCAAGGCCACAGCCAAACCTGTCGCCAAACCAGCCGCAAAACCCGTCGCCAAACCAGCCGCAAAA
>CAZSPO010000501.1:0-2686 GCA_964608775.1 uncultured Chthoniobacterales bacterium
CTTTGAGCCTCACCCTTCGTCCTCTCCGTATTCGAGGAGCACCTTGGCACCCTCCTTATTTTCGCACAAGGCAAAAGCATCCTCCCACTGATCCAGACTGAACCGGTGCGTGATGAGAGGCTGCAGGTCGAGAACCCGGTTCCGCAGTAAACCCATGACGGCCCGCCAGGTTTTCAAAGAGTGCCCGAGCGACCCAATCACCCGCAATTGCTTGAAGAGAATTTTGTCAAAATCGACTTCGATTTTGCGGCCAAGAATGCCGATTTGCACGTGCTGCCCCATCGGGTTCACTGCATCCAGACAGGCTTGAACAGAAGCACCCGCTCCGGCGCACTCCACCGCGTGATCCATACCTCCTCCCCTGGTGAACTCGCCAATCCGGGTTTCCAGATTTTCACTGGTTACATCCACCACTCCCGCTGCGCCCAGGCACGAGGCCAATTCCAGGCGTTTGCTGTCCTGACCGGTCCCCGCCACCAGCACCCGACAGCCCTGGCGGACCAACAGCACCAGGCAGAGGAGGCCAATCGGTCCCGGGCCAGAGAGAAGCACATGCTCGCCCGGTCGGAAGGTGGCGAGTTCACAGATCGGCTGGTAGGCACTGGCCAGCGGCTCGGCCATGGCTGCCTCCTCCATCGAGACCCCATCGGGTATCGGATAAATTTGATCTTCCCTGACCACTGCGAAGCGGGTCATGCTCCCGTTCACGCCATGACCCATCCCCCTCCGCCCCTGGCAGAACATATAATATCCTTCCCGCCAGTGTGGATCGCCCGCTTTGATGACGGCCGATGAGGGTAACACCGTCACGCGATCTCCGATTCTTACCGAAGTAACGCCGCTTCCGACCGCCTCAACCACCCCGGAAAATTCATGCCCGAGAATGACTGGCGGATAGTTGCGAAAAGTGTCGTGGTAGACGTGGAGGTCCGTTCCGCAGATCCCCGTCCATGCGACACGAATTTTTACGGTGCCGGGGACGGGCTCTGGTTCCGCGACCTCAATCAGTGAAACATTTCCTTTCCCCGCCTTGGTTTTGACCACCGCTTTCATCATCGTTGGCGCCTCGTTCACAGCTCAACCCATCCGTTGTTTTTCCCGCTCGCCTCAAGGGCATCCAAGACCAGTTGACACCGGAGACCATCCTCAAAATCCGGGCTGGTTGCGCCGTCCTCCGCGATCGCCTTCAGAAACTCGTAGAGTTGGTGCGTGAAGGTGTGCTCCCAGCCGATGATATGGCCTGGTGGCCACCAGTGGCCGATGTAGGGGTGCGCCCCGCCCTCCGTCACCATGATGCGTTGAAACTGGGCGCCCGCTACCGAGTCATCGCGAAAACAAACCTCGAGCTCGTTCATTCGCTCAAGGTCCCAGCAAATACTGCCGCTCGTTCCGTTGATTTCAATGCGTAGGGCATTCTTGTGCCCGGCGCTAAAACGGGAGGTGTGAAAGTGGCCCAGCGCACCATCGGCAAATTCCGCCATGAATACCGAAGCATCGTCAGTAGTCACGGCATGCATTTTCCCGTCGGGGTCGGCGCGCTCACCACGGAATATTGCGGACCGTCCGCAAACAGCGTTGATTTCGCCGGCCAAATAACGAGCCAGATCGATAATGTGAGAGCCGTTGTCCGCCATTGAGCCCGCACCCGCCGTGGCCTCATCGAACCTCCAAATGAAAGGGATTTCAATTCCCATCGACCAATCCTGCTGGTAGGTGCCAGTGAAGGAACAAATTTTCCCGATGCGCCCCTCGGCGATCCAGCGCTTGGCCTGCATCACTGCCGGAACACGACGGTAGTTGAAATTCACGGCGTGCTTCACCCCGTTGGCCTCGACCGCGTCGAGCATCCGCTGCGCTTCAGCACCCGTTATCGCCAGGGGCTTTTCACAAATGATGTGTTTACCGCGCTCGGCTGCCGCGATCGCGATTTCGCAATGAGAGCTGCCGGGAGTTACGATGTCCACCACATCAATCTCCGGATCGTTCACCACTGCCTCCCAAGAGGTCTCAGCGTGATTCCAGCCGTATTCGGCAGCCACTGCTTCCAGCGCCTGTCGGTTCCGACCGCACAGGGTATGCATTACCGGGCGCAACGGCAGATCTGCCGCAAATTTGTAGAGGTTCTTCAACGCATGGCTATGTGTCCTGCCCATGAATTGATAACCGATCAGTGCAATATTGATAAGGGAGGGGGTAGTTGCGCTCATCTTCACATGTTAGCCTCCGCCCTCCTCCCCATCCATTCCAAACTTAATCAGCGTTCCACGTTGCACATCGAGTCTCCATCGAAAATGCAACGTGATGCACCAGCTTTTTCGCGTTGCCGCCACTGGATAAAAACAATCTAAAACTCAAGATCGCCAACGGAAACAATATGCCTAACAACCTTCAAGTCACCTTCACCAGCGAGCGTCATGTCGAGCTCATCCAAAAGCCGCTCGAGTCCCCGGCAGGCAATGATTTTATCCTGATCAAAACCGAGCAAAGCGTCGTAAGCGCAGGCACTGAGCTGGCCTGCCTCCGCGGGACCGAGGCCTGGGCACCGTTCCCGCATATACCGGGCTACGGTTCGGTGGGAACCGTTGTTGAAGTCGGCGGCGGTGTTTCAGAATTCAAAACTGGCGACCGCGTCTTCACTTACGGTCAGCACCAGCTCTACGCTCCGGCACGTGCCGTCACCGTCAAA
>CAZSPO010000502.1:0-2674 GCA_964608775.1 uncultured Chthoniobacterales bacterium
GCCGAGACGCGGCTTTTCATGGGAGACGAGGGAGGCCTCGATTTCGCAGACCTCCTGCTCGGCCCGCTGCGCCCCGCGGATTGATTCCACCACGCGTCGTGCGTGTTCGCGTTGACCGTCGGCCACCAAGTATCGGGGTGACTCGGGGATCAAAAGGATCGTGATGAAAAAGAGCACCGATGGCAGAATTTCCATCCAAAACATCCAGCGCCACGCCTGGAAACCAAGCAGCCACTCCGCGCTCGCTCCCCCGGCCGCTTGGGCGATCAAAAAATTACTGAGGAATGCCATGAACAATCCCAAGACGATCATGAATTGCTGCAAACTCGCCAGCCCGCCCCGGATTTCTGCTGGGGCCACCTCACTGATATAAGCCGGAGCCAACACACTCGCCGCCCCGACAGCCAACCCGCCCAACACTCGGAAAAGCACGAATTCCAACGAACCATTCGCCACCCCCGACCCCCAGGCACTGATGAGGAACGCGACGGCCGTCACCAGCATCACCGGTTTCCTTCCGAACTTATCCGCCAAGGTCCCTGCGAAAAACGCCCCGAAAGCACATCCTAACAGCATTGAGGCGACATTAAAGCCGGTGGCCACTGAGTTGGAATGAAACGCCTGCCCGAGCGCTTCCACGGCTCCATTGATGACGCCGCTGTCGAAACCAAACAAAAAGCCGCCGATTGCGGCTGTAAAACTCAGGAACAAGACACGAATAAGCCGGTAAGAACGGGGGGAATCGATCACGGTAATTTATTTAGAAAAAAAATTCGTGAAAGCCCATGAAAATATCAGCACCCAACCGAGGAGGTCGCCCTTTTCGTCCTCAGCCCTCGGCCGCTGCGGTTTGGATGGCGGCACCATCCCCTCGCGATGGCATGAAGGGTGGCAGTTTTAAGCGTCTGAACTCCGGTGGGAGCATACGCCCGTGTTTCTGCCTAAACAAAAGGTGTGCCCGCAACCACCGGGTCTGTGAAGAAACCATTGCACCCTCCCCCGCCGCCCCCTAGGTTTCGCGATATGACCCATTCTGCTCTGCAGCCCCCCGTCGAGACGGGCCGGGCTGCTGACCTGAAAACCGTGTTTCGTTGGATGCTGACCGCCCGGCTGTTGGAGGACAAGCTGGCCGCCCTCTACCGCAGCGGTCGCATTTTTGGCGGGGTTTACCGCAGCAAAGGGCAAGAAGGCATCAGCGCCGCTCTCGGCTCACAATTAGAAGAAGGGGATGTGTTTGCCCCCTTGATTCGGGATACAGCCGGGCGGCTTGCCTTCGGAGAAACCGTCCATGACGTCCTGCGCACCTATCTCGGCTCGGTCAAAGGCCCGATGCGCGGGCGAGATGGCAATGTCCACCGGGGCGACGTGCAAAAACGAATGCTCCCGATGATCAGCCACCTCGGAGCCATGACCGCCGTGGTCACCGGCACCCTCGTTGCGCGCCGGATGAAAGGGGAAAACGGGATGGTGGGGGCGACATGTATCGGGGACGGTGGCACCTCCACGGGGGCGTTCCACGAAGGGCTCAACCTTGCGGCTGTCGAACGCGCCCCCCTGGTGGTGGTGGTGGTGAACAATCAATACGCCTATTCCACCCCCACGAGCGCCCAGTTCGCCTGCCACGACCTCGTCGATCGTGCCCTCGGTTATGGAATTACAGGGCATTCCGTGGATGGCACCCATTTTGCCGACTGCACCCATGTTTTGCGCGAAGCCATTGACCTCGCCCGCAACGGGGGTGGCCCCCAGATGGTGGTGGCTTCCCTTCTCCGGCTCGCTGGCCATGGGGAACACGACGACGCTGCTTACGTCAGTCCATCGCTCAGAGAAGCCGAAATCGGGCGCGACTGCCTCGATTTTGCCGAATCTTATCTCGTCGAAAACCAACTCGCTGACGCCCATCAATTTGCGCGGTGGAAAGCGGAAATCACCGCCCAGATTGAGCGGGCCTCCGCCGAGGTACTCCGGGAACCCGCTCCGGATGCCGATCGGGAAACCTGGCAGGCGCTTGCCAGCCGCTTTGGTGAGACCGATTGAACGCCAGGTCCTCCCCGCATTTTCCACGCTTTTCCCCTTCCCATGCCGGTCACCTATCTTGAAGCCATCCGCGAAGCTCAGGCCGCTGCGCTTGCCCGCAACCCTCGGGTCTTTATTTACGGTCAAGACGTTGGTTCCTTTGGAGGAGCCTTTAAAGCCACGAAAAATCTGGCTAAAGAATTTCCCGGCCGGGTCAATGATTCTCCGATCAGCGAGGATGCCATGGTCGGCCTCGCCATCGGAGCGGCGACCGAGGGGATGTTGCCGGTCGTGGAAATGCAGTTCGCCGATTTCTCAACGGTCGGTTTCAATCAAATCGTCAACCATGCCGCCACCTATTTTTGGCGCACCGGCCACTCTTGCCCGATCACCATCCGGCTCCCTTGCGGCGGCACACCGGGAGGCGGCCCCTTCCATAGCCAGTCGATGGAAGCCATTTACGCTCATTACCCTGGTCTTGTCGTCATGACTCCCGCCACCGTCGAGGATGCATACACCATGCTACTCGCAGCAGTGGAACTCGAGGATCCCGTGATTTTCTGCGAGCATAAATTCCTTTATTACCATCTCAAAGCGGACGCGTTACCCGTAGAGACCATCCCGGCCGACCGTGCCCGCATCGCGCGACCGGGTCGCC
>CAZSPO010000503.1:0-2671 GCA_964608775.1 uncultured Chthoniobacterales bacterium
CCAGCACTCGGCCTCCACGCCTTCGCCACGGAATTTGTGAGCGATGCGGGCTAGCGCCGCTCGTCTTCTTCGCGAAAGCTCAGGTTGAGCTCATACATATTCCTGCGTCCTGAAAAATAGGGAGTCTGGTATCTGGCCAGAACCACCGCGCCAGGGGGGGGGCCAAAGCGGATTCCGACTCCAATCCCCACGATGGAGAGGAAGAGCGCGATCACGCCGTAGGCGAGCCCGGAGGCCGCCAGCCAGGAGGGGACCCAACCCATCCATCCGATTTTCTCCAGAAAGAAAAAACCAAAGGTCCCGAAGGTCCCGAGGAGGATTGCGAGATTGGCCGAAAGCGCGCTGGTCCTCTTCGAGAATGCGCTGAAGACCACGACCGCCGTCGTGGAGCTCAGCAGCGCCGAGGACAGAAAATACATGTCAAAGAGTCCTGGGAACTTAAATGCCCAAAGCAGTGCCAGGGCGATAAATAGCGCCGTCACGATCTGTCCGATCTGCAGGCGGGCCTTCCCGCCGATTTTCATCTTGTCCAGAAACAAGGGCTCCAGGACATCCCGGGTCATATTCATGGCACAGACGTTGACGTAGGTATCCACCGAAGAAAGAGCCATTCCCATCAGGGCGACAATGAGCAGACCAGAGACGATCGGGTTGGCAAACAACTCGGTAATCATTGAGGAAAAGATGTAATACCCGTAGGTCCCTACCGTCTCGGGCACCTCACCACCAACCGGCGGAAATAAAACCAGAGCCGCGACGGCGACCAAGGTGGGCAACAGAATAACAATCACCACGTTGAACAGAAGATTCCACCACATTCCTTTTCGGGCTTCCTTCTCATCCGTGGTCGCCATGATCCGCTGCCAGGCACCCTGCAACGTAATAAAGCCCGGCGTGTAGATGAGAATCGCTGCGATCATGTAGGCCAGCCCGGGCGAGCCCCAGTCCCAAAAGCTCTCGGCGTAGGGAGGTGGCGCCTGGTTAATTTGACTGACAATAGAACCGAATCCACCGGCCACCTCAGATGCTTTCCACAACCCGAATCCGGCGAGCACCATCAACATGATCGCCACGCAGATAAATTGGATTAAATCCGTTTTCAGCACGGAGCGAAACCCGCCCAACGTCACGTAGGTCCCGAAGGCGAGGCTGACAATCACCGCCATGGTTACGATGTCAACGCCCAGCGGGCGCGAAAGGACCGCGCTCAGCACATAGATTTCAGCAGATAGCCAACTCAAATAGGCAATGGATTGCACTGGCCCGAGCAGCAACTGGGTGATTTTCCCAAACCGGAAACGGAGAATTTCAGGTATTGAGACGCCCGGAAAGCGCCGAAAGAGCTTGGGCATAAACAAGAGCCCAACCGTGCAGAGAATCCATGGAATCGTGAAGATCCAGATCGCTCCCACCCCGTAGATATACCACAAATACATCTGCCACGTCATCCAACCCAGCAGCAACCAACCTGCAGCCAGAGACATGGCCGTCCACCATCCAGGCACATTGCCCTCCCCAATCCAGAAGTCGAAGGCGCGCTCTCCGGCATCGGTGATGTTCCGCATTTTGAGAAACTGCTGCACACCGACAAATACCATCGCCAGGAGAAACCCGACCACAAATACCCAATAGATCGCTGTTTCGCCTACCATAAGTCCGGTTTCTAACTCCATTGCCGACATTCTGCAAGCGACACCCCCTTCAATTTCCTGATTCACAATCTATTAGTCATCATTTCCCCTCTATCTATGAATCCCTTTACGACCAACCCGGACCCCTCCATCGCCGACTGGGGTGAACTCCGTCTCATCGATGAAATCCGCCAGGGGCTTGGCGATGCCGCCCCGCCCCCTCCAAATGGCAACCCCGACCGGGAGCAGCGGAAAAGCAATGAGCACAGCGAATCGGTGATGGAATCAACCGAATGACGAGCGGATTTCTGCAATAAAACCGGGACCCAGCGCAGCTTCATTGGCGTCGTAAGCCATTAGGCGATCTTTTCACAGGACTTTAACGATAGGAACTACCTGGATGCATGATTACCGACAACACCTGCAATCGAAGCCGACCTTCCTCGGCGGGTAAGTCGGACTGATCTTTCACACGGGACGGCTCTTCCCCGGTCCCTTCCAAATCGACGATCTTCTTCAACGGCTCGAAACCTCTGGCTCAAAAAAAACAGGACCGCCGTCATCTGTCCCTCCGAAAACGAGCCGTTTCGTTAGCGTGACCGTTATTCTCTGCGTGCTGGCCACTGCCGTATCATTCGCGCTCTGGCAGACCATTGATCGAGTGTTGTTGGAAAACCAACTCATCGAGTCCATGCTGGCCATCCTGCTTGCCGGTGCCGCGGCTCTACACCTCCTCCGCGTGCGCTCCGCACCGGTTCCGACTGCGGTTGGAATTTTCCTCGGATGACTTGCTTTATATGGCATTGACAGCTTGCAAATTACATGCAATCGGGTATGCCGTTTTTTAACAGACCAATGGACCTGCCGAAAATGGGCGGGGAAATGTTTTATGGGGTGCGCGGCAAACAGGGAAAAGCGCATGGTTGCGGGCCTGCTACCCGGGGGGCGATATGGCTGGATTTATTGCAGGCGTACACTTTTCGTCGCTATGGGACTCATCCCGAACGGTTGCGGGAGGAATTGGCCCACAGTGGAGATCG
>CAZSPO010000504.1:0-2667 GCA_964608775.1 uncultured Chthoniobacterales bacterium
GTAAATGGGCTGAGAGCCTTGTAGTCGCGCCCGGCTCGAGTGAGCGGGAAGTAGCCGCCGATGACGTCGACGATGTCATTGGCCTCGGCGACAGCTCGGATGGTGTCAGGAGGGAAAAGTGAGCCGCTCATGGCGCGTCGATTTGGAGCATGGATTTCGGGAGTGGAAGAGGAGCGGCCGGGAGCCGGGTCGCGATGGGAAGCGTTGCGCGAAGGCGCGGGATCGCGCATATTGTCCGACCGAAAATGTCCCTTAGCGCGATGAAAAATCAATTGTTTTTAATGGTGCTAGGGCGTGCGTTCTTAGCGATTCTCGGAGGCTCGATGCTCTTACCTGGACCGGCATCTGGGCAGGAGCGAAGGGATGAGTTGCCCGAGTTAGCCGGGCGTGTGCTCGTGATTCCGGTGACTTCGAACGAAGTGAGCGGCGGCGAAGCTTCCCGCGGCCTGCGCGAATTGATGCGGCGGGCTTCCCGGGATGAAGCGGAGGCGATCGTCCTGCAGTTGAACACGGCGGCGGGTTACGACGTGGAGGCGGCGGTCGCGATCTTGGAAGCGTTGGGCGAGCTGGAGACGCGCGTGATCGCCTTTGTGAAGCCTTCCGCGCTCGGCGCCGGGGCGCTGCTCGCCCTGGGGAGCGATGCCGTTTACATCTCCGACTACGGGGTGATTGGGGCCGCGGCGCCGCCTTTGGCCGCGGAGGAGGAGACGCCCGCGTATCGTCAGTCCATCTCGGTGTTGAAAGCCCGGGCGCGCGGGCTGGCACGCGTCCACGGGCATCCGTCCGAGTTAGCGGCGGCGATGATCGACGCGGAATTGAGTTATTCGGTTTCTTTGGACGGGGCCGGAGAAACGGTTTTGTCCAAATCGGGGGAAGTCCTGGCCCTGACGGCTGAGGAGGCTTTGGCCATGACGGGCGAAGGTCCGCTCCTGGCGAAGGGAGCTGCCGAATCGGTGGAAGAGGTCGTCCGAAGCGAAGGACTTTCGGGGGAATCGCTCGAATTGAGTCCGGCGAGATGGAACCGGCTGGTGGACCGTGCGGCGATGGGGGCAGCGACCACCGGCGCGGTGGATCAAACCGGCGAGGAAGCGGAGGACGAGGATGCCACGCCCAAGCCTTTGTTCGGGCGCAGTGAGCAGGTCGACTATGGCGGGAAGATCCTGGTGCTGAAGGTGGGCCGGGACGATTTGCTGACAAAGGCGCGGTTTCAGTTCATGCGCCGGGTGCTGGAAAAGGCGCGCGAGGACCGGCCTTCGGCGTTGATTCTCGACATGAACACGCCGGGCGGCATGGCGATGGAGACGTCCCAGCTCACGGTGCGTCCTTTCCAGGATCTGCCGTTTCCGACTTACACCTTCGTCAATCCCCACGCCGAATCGGCCGGAGCGATGATCGCGATCGCCACGGATCATATTTACATGTATCCGACCAGCACGATCGGGTCGGCCCTCTTGATTTTGTCCACCGGGCAGGATCCCCCGGAGAAGCTGGGCAAGAAGCTGGAGGCGATGACCCGGGCCGAGGTGAGGAACATCGCCATCGCCAAGGGGCACAACCCCGATGTGGCGGAAGCGTTTGTGACGACGGACACCGAGTTGGTCGTCGATGGGGTGAGGCTTTGCGAGAAGGGCGAGGTGCTGAACCTGAACGCGATCGAAGCGACGCGCACCTACGAGGGGCGCCCCCTGCTAGCGAAGGGGATGGCGCGGTCGATCGAGGAAATCATCGAGGCGGAGGGGCTGGAAGGAGGCCTCATGGAAGTCCAGCCGACGGGGTTGGAGATGTTCGCCGAGTGGGTCCAACTGGCGTCGATCGTGTTGATTGCCGTGGGATTGGCCGGGGCTTACACCGAGTTGAACTCTCCAGGATTCGGAGTTCCCGGGGCGATTTCGGTTGCCGCGTTCACCATCTTTTTCTTTGGGAACTATGCCGCGGGAAACATGGCGGGCTACGAAACGGCGTTCGTTTTCGGCCTTGGTTTATTACTGGTCGTCCTTGAGTTGCTGGTGATTCCGGGCACTTTTTTCGTTGGGGCGATCGGTGCGTTGATGATGGTGGGGTCGCTGGCGATGGCGCTGGTGGAGCGGGGTGCGTTCACTGATTTCCTCGAGGGAGGCGACTTCGCGCCGAGCCTGGGGGCGGTTTTTGGCGCTCCGATGACGACGGTGTCCCTGGGGCTGATCCTAGCCATGCTTCTGATTATGCTCATGATGCGGATGCTCCCCGGAATCCGTCCGATGCGCTGGATGATGTTGGAGGCGACAGTTCCCCAGGGAGCTTCGCTAGCGTTCACGGGCGAGGCGGACCCTGATCGGGGATCGGCTTGGGGGGAAGTGCTTGCTGGGAGGCAGGGGCTCGCTCTGACCGACTTGATGAGTTATGGAAGGGCAATTGTCAAATTTTATACTATAGCCGAAACCGGATCGTAAATACCGGATGCGGCTTACGGCGCAATTCAACCGTGCCGTTTAATTGGCTTACCAGCGCCGAGATCAGCCGTAGTCCGAGGGTCTCCGGATTGTCAAAATCGATATTTTCAGGGAAAGGGACTCCGGTGTTTTCTGCAGTGAGGATAAATTGTCCGGAGTCTTCATCTTTTTCCAAATCAACGGTAAACCGATGATCATTTCCTGAATTGAAACCGTACTTCATTGCATTCGTCGCGAT
>CAZSPO010000505.1:0-2658 GCA_964608775.1 uncultured Chthoniobacterales bacterium
CATCTAAGGAGGTGCTACGCGAAATTATGAAGCTTCATTTTGGACACCGTTGTTTTTCGCTTTTCTTACCCTGACCCCATTCTTCCCTGACCCCATCTTCCGCTTTCCATTCGACCGGCGCAAGCCGCACTCGGCACCTCATCCGCACGGGGCATGCCGCAGCGGTCGGTTGGGAGTTGACCGGGTGGCCTCCGCTTTTGCGCCAGCCCTACGATGCCCGGCCACGCATGAACGCCCAAAGAGGGAGGACGAGGATTACGAGCAGCACCACTCCTGAAAAGATCCACGCGAGACCGTTTGACTGATTTGATTGAGCTTCTTCTTGCTCGCGTTCAATTTGGGCGGTTGAAGTAGGTCTTTCTTTCTTCACTGCCTGACGACTTAGTTCTCTGTTTTCAGCCCCTTCTTCGTTATTAACATCTGAGCCACTATCATGACCTGTCCTTTCTAGGATCAGGCGATAGGCCTCTTTTGGCGATAGATAGCCATCTGGAAATTCAATTGCCTCCCAAGGGATCCCAAAATCATTGTGGTTCTGCAATTCACGAACCTGCCGTGCAAAATCGAGGAATTCAGGTGAAACTAAATCCCTAGGAACCCGCCAAGTAACTCCTTCCGTTTCAAACTCAGTCAGCGCCGCCCAATCACTGGCGACGTAATCCTTCCACTCTTTGCCCAAGAGGTAGTCTTTTAGGCTAATCCATTTGTAGTTGGGATTTTTCACGGAAAACCCCAGGCCTTCCATCACTGAAGCAGAAGCCTCATTGTGCTCGAACAAGGCTGCCTGCCACATTCTTACGAGATCTGCATTAGACTCGTCATCGATAATATGAGTTTCGTCTTTCACCCCCTCTGGTGAGATTTCTTGGACAATCAACTTTTTGGTGAATGCCTGCTCGCTTTCTGTGGCAAAATTTCTTCCTTCGGTCGCGTGTAGAAACAATGATTTTCCTGCCTCTTTTCTATGAAAATTCCCCAGAAAAGCTTCTCCATTAAGCCTCACATACCGCTCTTCACCACCTGGCTGAAAATATATTTCATTACTCCATACTTGTGACCCACGAATTGCACCTCCGATCGAGCGGCTATAAATAATCTCCTTTCGCTCGTCACCAACTAGATCCATTTCCGCGTATTTGATGACCCCGCCCTCATTGCTGTATGCCCAAGATGGCGGAAATGAGTCGTCAGGATATTGGCTCAACTCATCAAGCAGCAACTGATCAATCATCTGGCTTTCGATGTCTCCGAATACCCCTGCAGCCGCGCCGAGGAAGAGAATAAGAATTGTATAGTAATGTCTCATATTTGCCGACAATTTAATCTTCAACCTCCTGGCAAACGCGATCCACGTAATTGAAGTTGCGAATGTTTAGCCGTGAGAGCCCCCAATTGTCAGTGACATCGACAACATTCCCATCCTGACTGGGAGGGTCACCGTGTGAATTTGGATTGTTTTCATCTGGTTTCGCTGGATCTATAACTCTGGCGGACGCTCTCCAATAACAGTAATTGCCAGAACTGTGTGAGTCTAAAACAAATCCATTGACATTGCCGCCATCAGGATTGGAAAAAAGGGATCTAGAAGCACCATTAAACCGCTTCATCGTCTGCGCAGCTTCCATGATTCTGTCGGTGCCTTCTTGAAAGGTAACTCCTTGAACGGTGTGCGCTGGCAACGCCCTGCTGGCCTGCTGCCGCTGATTGGCCATGTCAGCATAAGCGATTACTCGTTTTGACTCTAGGATAGCAATTGCTGCAATGACATTGTCCTGCCAATTCCAAATCTGTCGCCGGGGGATGTTTGCGTCCTCGTCAGAAGCATTTCCGGTCACCTGGAACATCCCGTAACCGCCTGGGCGTATCCCTTGAGGATCACCATTATCATCGTCACCCCAAAGCGGGCGCCCACCGTCCCGGGTGCGCCTCTGCTGGTAGTTGACTCCGGGACCTTCGCCCGGAAGCTCCAAAAACTGGTTGTAGCGGGTGTTTCCATCCGGCGCATCATTGTTGTAGTCAGCGGACTCAGTTTTCGCGATGGCATAGGCAAACCAAAGGTTTCCTTCAGGGTCTGCGTTCGGGCGGCTCTCGATGTAGTCTTTGCAGCGACCATCGTCGGGGTTCTCTCCCCCGATTCGAAAGTGGATTTCTTCCGGGCCGACCACAATATCGGCTCCATTCTTGATCTGGTAGGTCAGTGTGGCGTCGCCGCCAAAGAAGCCTCGTGAACCGCTCGGGGTGGGCCCCTGCGCCTCCCCAACTTCTACTAGCCAATCGAGGTCATTGTAGATTTCCCAGGTGTCGCCGTTGACCTGAACGAAGTTTCCACTGGCGGAGATTCTTACGTGATCTTCGGCTTGGTTTCTCGCCGCTCGTGCTCCGTTGCCGCGTGTGTATTGAACGTCGAGTTTCGCCTCGATGGTCAGCCCATCGGGCAACCCCGGCACCCTGAACTCGAGCTGGGGCATTCTTGGCGCGGCGTCCTGATCGGAGGTGTGGGCGTCTATCCAAGCGATGTTCTCGTTCGCGATGTCCTCGGAGGTATCCCACGACGTGATGGCGACATCGTCGCCGTCGTCGGCATGATCGTTGATATCCTCAAACTCCACGGGCAGGAGGATCACATCATCCACCCGCGGCCCGACCCCATCCGCCGGC
>CAZSPO010000506.1:0-2644 GCA_964608775.1 uncultured Chthoniobacterales bacterium
GGTTGTCACCCAGACGGGTCGCATTTTCCCAATTTCCACTCCGGTTCAATCGCGACCAGCCGTCATCTGTCCGCCGGTAGACCGACCCGTCGCGGCCAGCAAAAACATTGCCATTTTCCGTGCGCACGGCCGTTCCCTGGCGGTTGCGAGCGACTTCCGCACTGCGGGTCTGGCCTGTGTAAGCGTTGGTTTGGGTGACGGTGCCGCGAGCCGGACCGGTGGTGCCTCGGGTGGTGGCGACATTCGTAACATTCCCCGTGCGAACATTCGTCCGGGTGGCGACCGTGGCGGTCCCGCGGTCGCCCGTGAACCGGTTGCCCACGGTCGTCCGGGTGGCGGTTGTGGTGGTGCCGCGAATCGGATTGACCCGGGCTCCCGTGGCCGTTTTGGCGTAAGTGCCGGTGAAGACATTCTCGCCGCCCGCCCGGAAAACGGCGGTGGAAGCACCAGTGCGCGAGTTAAAAGAGTAACGATAGCGGGCGGCTCCGGCGTCACCGGTCCAAGGATTGTAAGCCCGCACCGAGGTCGTCACGCCGGCCCGGCCCGGTCGCGCCCAGTAGTGCCCATTGGCTCCCGCCCAGCCGTAGGGTCCCCAGGCGCGAATCCCGCCGCGCGGATAGAATCCCCGACCGTAGGAAAACCGGTAATACCCACCCCAATAGGGAGCCGGCGGTGCGAAGCGCCAATAGTTCCAATTCCGCCCCCACGCCACACTCACCCCGAACCCGCAATACCAACCGGCCCACGGGGTCCAGTAAATGTTACTTAAATAACCATAGGTGACTGGGTAAGAGACAAACATGCCGTCGTCCACATAGTCCGCGTAGTCATATCCCGTGCCATAAACGACCGTTCCGTCGGATGTTGGGATCGCGCCGTAATAACCGGGATAAACGCCGGTGGAGACCCTCTCATCCGTCGCCTCATAGACCCGGACATAAGTCACATAGTAAAGCGGGGAACTGGGTGGGATGCTATAAATTTCGACCGGCACGGAGGTGGCGACGGTCCAGGGTCCATCGGCCGACGATGCGGTGAACCAAGCCCCTTCGCTCACGGCATACCAGCTATTGTCGTTAGCCTTGATGATCGGGGTCTCGCTGTTTGCAACATAGAAAAGCGAGGTTCCTTCGATAGGTTGTAACATCGGGTCACCTCCTGCGTAAGCTGGCGGGGGATCGATGGCTGTAGAGAGCGCAATCACTTCGGTCTGGGGAACGGTATTGGCAATGAATGCCTCCTCGGCTTGCGGGGTGCCGGGGATGGCTGCTTTCACATTCTCCTTGTCGGAATCATCCGGGATAGCCGCGAAGGTAGATGGCAATTCTTTGCCGGGCACATAAGTCCAGCCCCCTTTGGCCGGATCTTCCGAGGTAAACCAACGACCGGAGAGCAGCAGGTAATGCCGACCCGTTTCGGTGTCGCGAAACCAATTGGCCGGACTGTTCGCGACGTAATCCAAGCCGGTCGTTCCCAGATTGATCCACTCAGGCGCACCTTCGGTGACAATTAACTCCGTGGGCCGGGTGGCGACGAGCAGGGCGGGCGGCGCATCTTTCGCGAGAGAAGGGTAGGTATCGGTCTCGGGATCGGGTTGGCCAGCTAGCAGGTCGGCGGCCTTGTTGTCCACCGCCCAATCGACCACCTGCGCGAGGGCGGGCGGCGGATTTTCTGCGATGTTCCAAGGGCCGGAATAGGCCGGGGCAGTCAGCCAGCCATCATAGAAGTGCAGGTAATAATTGCCCTCGGCATCGACTACCATCAGGGCGCGGGTGTTGGCGACTTGTTTAAAAGGCAAACCGGGCAGGCTGTGGAGAACGGGTTCCCCCGCCAAAAGCAGCAGCAAGGTAGGATCTTCGGCAAAAACAATCCGGGGTGGCGAATTATTCAGAGGACTGGCCCCGGCCCGTTTGCGCGCGTCGGCCATTTCTAAGGCCAACTCTAAATCATCCAGGGGAATCGCCTTCGACTCCGCCGGCATCGCGCCCCGGATAGCGGCGACCATGGTGGCTTCTTCGGGCGGATCGGTGGGGAAATCAATTTTCGTCGCCTGCACTTGGCTGAGATAAACTTCGCGGCTCGCTTTATTGACTTCGGTCTCTGCCTGGAGCGCCAGGACACCGTAGACTGGGATTTTGTTTTCCGCTTCGCTCGCGGTGACTTCCACCGCAGCCCAGGCCTGAAGGGTCTGCCCGTCCCAGGAGTCGAGCTGCGGTTTGTTAATGGCGTAAGTGAAATCGCCCAGGGTGAAAACGCGGGGCCAGACGGCATCCGGATTTTCGGGTAAGACCTCGCTGCCAGGTTCTTCGATGAGAGAGGGCTCTGGCTCGGGAGTCCCGGAAGCTTCAAGTTCGGGCAACGGATCAGCCGCCGCATCTTGAGCCGAAGCCAGCGGGGAAAAAGGCAGGGAGGCAGCGAGAAGGCTGGCAGCCACAAGAAGGAAGTTTCGTTTCATATGAATGGTGTGGGGCGGAATGATTCGATCAATGGACGAAACCCCGACACCCTTTATTCGATCGCTGCCCTCCCGCCGGGTGGCGGCGATTCAACGCGCTGTCGGCATCGGCGCAGAGACGGGATCGACCGGGGTAGAGGCCGACGAGGGTTTGGCCTTCTTCGATGACGCTGGCTTTGGGGTAGCCCG
>CAZSPO010000507.1:0-2643 GCA_964608775.1 uncultured Chthoniobacterales bacterium
GGGGGGGATGACCAGGGTCAACCGGGCGGGGCTGGCGGGGACCACCTCTAGACCTGGGGGCAGACCGGCTGGATCCGGTGGAGGGGGGGCGGCGGCTTTTTCGGCGGCCCGAACGGCCATGGCTCCGTTGCGGACACCATGGACACAGGCTAACCCGACCGCTAGGCTATGGGCGCAGATTTTTCCCCAGCGCTGCGAGTCCTGGCAGCCGCAGAGGTTATCGACGAGGATTTTGCTCTTCACCACAAGGCCGGCTTGAAGTTCGCGGTTGCCGTCACGGACCAGGCCGCGGAAGGCTGGGGGAATTTCTCTTGCGGAAACGACCATGCCGGCTTCCCAGAGACCGCGGGCGCGTTTCATTTCCTGCCAGCCGCCGATTTCGATCAGCAATTTTTCGTCGAGTTTCACCGGGCCACCAAGCGGGACGAATAATCATTTTTCAAGCGTCCGTTTTTCGCCTAGACCGGTTGGATGCGGATTATCGCGGTGTCGAATCAGAAAGGGGGCGTTGGCAAGACCACGACCAGTGTGAACCTGGGAGCTTGTTTGGCGGCGCGCGGTCATCGCATTTTGTTGATCGATTTGGATCCCCAGGGCAACGCCACCAGCTCGTTGGGGATGGAGATTCCGGAGGGGCACTCGTTGTATGGGGCGCTCGTGGGAGAATCCCAGGTGGTCGACGCCATTTTGCCGACGCGTTTGCCCCATTTGTTTTTGATTGCGGCCGATGTGCATTTGGCGGGGGCGGAGATCGAGGTGGCTCGAATGGAGGCGCATTTGACCCGGCTACGGGAGGTGCTGGGTCCTTTGCGGGCAGAGGCGGCATTTGACTTTGTTTTATTGGATTGCCCGCCATCTTTGGGGATTTTGATGACGAACGCGCTGGCGGCGGCGGATGAAGTGTTAATTCCGATTCAATGCGAATATTTCGCGCTCGAAGGGGTGTCGAAAATGTTGAGTGTGATTGAACAAATCCGGGAATCGGGGGCCAACCCGGAGTTGATGATCGGCGGGATTGTGATGACGATGTATGACAGCCGGACAAACCTCAGCCAGCAAGTGGTGGGCGATGTCCGCCAGCATTTGCCCGAGGTGGCATTTCAAACCGTGATACCCCGCACGGTCCGCCTGAGTGAGGCCCCCAGTTTTGGAAAGACGATTGTGGAATATGAACCGGCCGGCATGGGAGCCATCGCTTACCGGGCGTTGGCGGAAGAATTTATCCAGCGGCGAGGTGGCCAGATTCGTTTTGTGAACGCTGCCCCCGAACCCCAGTCGGTAGAAGGCTGAACGGAAATCGACTGACGTGCGGATTCTGATCGATGTGACCAGCGCGGCGAGTGGGCCGTTGAATACCGGCATCCAGCGGGTCGTGCGCGGTCTGACGACCGAGTTGCGGCGTGAGCATGAGGTGTTCGCATTGGTTTGGGATGATGAATTGGAGGGATACCGACGGCTTTTATCCATCGAGGAACAATGGCTTGCCGATCCGAATACCCGTCCGTTCCCACGGCTCCCAGGATTTCTTGGAAGCACCGTGCGACGTTGGCGGGATCGACGGGAGGCACCTGCCCGTCGCGAGCGGCTGGGTCCGCTCGTGGAATGGCTGGAAATGGCGGACCTGTTTGTGGTGCCCGAAATTTTCCGGGACGGTCGACTGGGGGTGCTGGAACAGGCCGGTCGACACCGGGGCAATCGGAAGTGGATCGGATTCTTCTATGATGCCACCCCGCTGAAATTGGCGGAAGTCAGCGACCCAGGGAGGAGAATGGCGATTGATGCCTATCATCGGGCGCTTTCGACCTTTGATCTCGTAGTGGTGGCCTCGCGGGAGACCGAGGAGGATATTGATCGGTTGTGGCGGGAGTTGGGGGTGCCGGGCGGCGCGACGCGGTTGTTGCCATGGCCCATTCCCTTTCCGCTTCCAGCCCCGGGTGGGGTGGCGAATTTTTCCGCTCGCCGGCTTCTCTATGTCGCCACGCTGGAGGGGAGAAAAAATCATCTCACCCTGTTGGCTGCGGCTGAGCGGCTTTGGGCGGACGGACAGCGTTTTACCTTAGAGCTAATCGGTCGGGCGACGCGGCATTGGGGGCCCAAAGTGATTCCTGTCATCCGCCGCTTACAACGGCAGGGGCGGTCGTTAATCTGGCGGGGCAGTGTCGGGGACGAGGCATTGCGCGAGGCGTATGGAGCTTGTTCGGCCACGGTTTTTCCTAGTTTGATGGAGGGCTACGGCATCCCGATTTTAGAAAGTCTCTATTTTGGTCGGCCCTGCCTTTGCAGCGAGGATGGGGCGATCGGTGAAGTGAGTGCGGGGGGCGGCTGTCTACACGCAGACATCCGGGACCCTGGAGCCCTGGCTGACGGTATGGCCCGGTTGTTAAATGACGAAGCGCTCTATCATCGGTTGCAGGCCGAGACCGAGCGGCGCACTTTTCCGAACTGGCCCGACTTTGTGCAGCAGCTGCTCACGGATCCGGTGATCGGTTAAACTCCAACGTTTCATGAATGTAGTCGTATTTTTATGAACCATTGCGGTCAACCGCGCAACACGCGGACGCCCCACACTCCCCGCGTGATGGTCGCGTCGCCGGAGGCAGTTTCCACTTTGAACCGCTCCCCGCTCAGCAAGTCGACCGCGTG
>CAZSPO010000508.1:0-896 GCA_964608775.1 uncultured Chthoniobacterales bacterium
TAACGCGCCCGGAGGTCGCGTTCCACCGGGAGCCGGTGGCTCGGTCGGCTTCCCCCTCTCTCCTCACTTTTCGCAACTTTCGGTGATGCACCCCGTCAGACCGCCCCACCCGATTTTTCGTTGGCGAACCGCCCTGTCTGCCGCATGGTGTCTTGCGCATGAAACGCGCCGTTATCACCGGGCTCGGATTCGTTACCAGTATTGGTAATTCCAAGTCCGAAGTTCTCGAAAATTTGCGCGCCGGCCGTCACGGCATCGAGCGCTACCCCGCATTCGACCATCCGGATGTGCCCCCCAAATTGCTTGGCACCATCAAAGGCTTCGAATTTCCCGGAGCCGATTTCGAAGATTGGTCTTATCCCCCCGAATATCGGCTCCGGCGGGAAATGATGCGGCCCATGACCCCCAACGCCCTCCTCGCATACGGAGCCATGCGCCAAGCGATCGACGATGCTAGGCTCGAAGAAGACGAGGTCCGCGATCCCCGCACCTGTTTCATCGGCAGCTCGGGCGGGTCGCCGATGATGACCCATGAAAATAATCTGCTCCTCGACCGACGCGGCGTCATGAAATGCCCACCCATGGCGATGGTCAACAGCATCACCGGCTCGCTCTATATTAACATCGTGAATGTTTTCAAAATCCGAGGAGGCGCTTTGCAAACCGCCAGCGCCTGTGCCTCCAGCGCCCACGCCCTCGGCCTGGCCCTCGATCATATCCGACTCGGCCGTCGCGACCGGGTGTTTGTCGCCGGGGCCGAAGATCCCCTTTTCCGGACCATCGTCCCATTCGCCGGCATCCGAGCGCTCAGCGTGCAAAGCGACCCGGAAAAGGCTCCGCGCGCTTTCGATAAAAATCGCGACGGCTTCGTCGGCACGGGCGGAGCGGTCGCCCTC
>CAZSPO010000508.1:906-2640 GCA_964608775.1 uncultured Chthoniobacterales bacterium
CGTGGAATCCGAAGAGGTCGCGCAACGCAGGGGCGCTCCCGTCTACGCTATTCTGGAGGGCTGGGCCGAATCGTCCGATGGCCACGACGTCTTTGCGCCCGACCCCACCGGTGAAGGCCTCGCCCGCGCCATGCAGGACGCCATCACCGATGCTGGGGTCGCCCGCGACAGCATCGATTACATCAACGCCCATGCCACCGCCACCCCGCCAGGGGACGCTGCGGAGATCGCCGCCCTGCGCCGGGTCTTTCCGGCTGGCAACATCCCCTGGGTGAGCAGCACAAAGAGTCTCACCGGCCATGGTCTCAGCCTCGCCGGGGCGATGGAGAGCGCCTTTTGTTGTCTGGCCCTTAAAGAAGGGTTCACCCCCATCTCCGCCAAGATCACCGAGCTCGATCCGATGTGCGAAGGGGTGCCGGTGGTCACCCAACCGGTCGCGTTTGCCCCGAAGCGGATCTTAAAAAATGCCTCGGGATTTGGCGGTGCCAACGTCTGCCTGGTGTTCGGTCAGCATCCCGCGTGAGCACCCTCCCACGACGCCGCATTTTGGTCACAGGAATCCGGTCCGGGATCGGTCAGGCCATTGCCCAAGCCGCCATCGCGGACGGATTCGAAGTTTGGGGCAGTGGCCGTGATCTCGGCCAACTGCCTCTCAGCGGCGGCGGCTTTCATCCGCTCGCACTCGATCTTGCCGACCCGGCCTCCATCGAAGCCGCCGCCGCCCAGGTTTCCCAGGCCGCCGGCAGCCTGCACGCCGTGGTGCACAACGCGGGCAGCGGGCTCTTCGGGCCGGTGGATGAGCTGGAGACGACGCAGATCCGCGAACAATTCGAAGTCCTTTGTCACGGCCCCTGGGCGCTCACCCGTCGCCTCCTCCCAATCCTGCAACCTGGCTCCGGTCGGCTCCTCTTTATCACCAGCCTAGCCGCCCGACTGCCAATCCCCGGGATGGGGCCTTACAACGCCGCTAAAGCCGCCCTCGCCACCCTGGTGGAGACGGCCCGCCTCGAACCCGCCGGCCCCCAACTCGCCTGGGTGGAAATTCAACCGGGGGACATCCGCACCGCTTTTAACGATAACCTCGCCGCCACCGCCTCGAAAGATCCGCTCCGGCGCACCGCCTTTCATCAGCTCTGGGAGCGGTTGGAAACGCACCTACACGAAGCTCCCGGACCAGAGGTCGTCGCCCGCACGGTGATCCGACTCCTCCACCACCCTCACCCCCCCCCTCGCGTGACGACGGGCGATTGGTTTCAAACCCGGCTCAGCCCCCTAGCTTGGCGGCTCCTTCCCAAAGCTTGGATGGAACATCTCGTCCGCCGCTACTACGGCCTCTCCTGACCCGTGGGCCGCAGGATTCCCTTGCCCGCCCCCGTCATGAGAATCGCTTCGTGCGCTTGAGCCACCTGTTCGAACGAAAATTCAGAGCCGATGCGCGGGGTGAGGACCCCCTCAACCAGCGCCGTCTGCACCCCCTCTCGGGCTGCCGCCAACTGTTCCGGTGCCGCATTGAACAGCAGCATCCCTCGAATGTCCGCCTCGGCATTCATCAAGTCGCGCGGATTGATTTCCACTGTCCCCCGACTGCCGATCACGACGATGCGGCCGTGCATCCTCAACAAGCGGGCATCCAGGGCGAGGTTGGCATTGGCCAGCATTTCCAAGATTAAATTGGCCCCCTCCCCTCCCAGCGCCTCGCGCAAGGCCGTCTCGTGCGCCGGACCATGATGGAGC
>CAZSPO010000509.1:0-2632 GCA_964608775.1 uncultured Chthoniobacterales bacterium
GCTGGGGGGACGATCCTCCTTCGCCGCGGCGACACCTGGCGGGAGAGCTGGCAACTGCGGGCCGACGGGCTCACGATCGGAGCTTATGGCGACGGGGCGCTGCCGGTGATCAGCGGGGCCGATGAGGTGATCGATTTGAAACCCACCGCGCAACCGGGGCGCTGGGAGGCGACGTTCGCCACCAATCCCGTGCAACTGTTCGTCGCCAACATCCGCGGCGAACGGGTCCGTGCTGCGACGGAGGTGGATGGAGCGGGGCGTTGGCATTGGGAGCCAGCGAGGCAACTCCTCACCGTGCACGGCCACGGGGAGACGCGTCCGGAGGTTGAGGCCACCGTTCGCGATTTTTGTTTGGACCTTACCGGCTCCCGCAATGTGACAATTGAAAACCTTCGATTGGAACGGGCTGGGCGAGCCAATTTGGAAGCCGGCACACTGACGGTCGCGACCATCCAGGACTGCGAAATTTTCGGTGGCTACATCAATGGCATCCGGGCCGCTAGCGAGGAACTCCGGCGCGATATTGTGATTCGCCGCAACAAGATTCATGACTGTGGGGGAAGTGGCATCGGCTTTGGGGGGCGGCTGGAGAATTGGGTAATCGAAGGGAATGAAATCGTGGCGTGCGGCATCCTAACGGAGGGGATCACCCCTTACGGCGATGGGCGTGAGGCTTCCTTTACATGGACAAGCGGGATCAAGGTCTGGGGCTGGGGAGCGGAGGGTTGGGTGGGAGCCTATGCCATCCGCAACAACCGGGTGCAGGAATGCAAACCGGTGGCCTGGGCTCCCGCGCCCACGGCCTCCCATGGCATTGGCATTTGGTGTGACGAGGTATTGAAACCGACCGCCCGTCCACAGATACACGATAACCTTGTCTCCGACTGCCATTCCCGAGGGGTCTACCTTGAGAAGACGGATGATCATGACGCTTATGGCAATTTAATATTCGGCTGTGCGAAGGCCCGCTACTCGGCCGGGCTCGAGGCCCAGTCAAACCCGTTCGGCTACGATGTTACGGCCGACCGACCCGATGATAATGCCCCCCGCCGAGTCAGTGGCAACCGGCTCTTTCACAACACGGTAGTGGGCGGCTGGTGGAGCTTGTCTGTCAGTTGCAGTTCCAAGAATTGTTCTATCTCGGAGACGGAAGTGCGGGACAACATTTGTGTGGGAAAAAACGGTTCATCGGCCAGTCTTTACCTGCATGGGGGCGGAGCGAACGACGGGGTGCATGGGAGCGGCAACCGCTACGTGAACAACTGTTTCGGCCCAGAAGGGGGCAGTTGGGTTTGGGGTAAACAGAATCATCGCACTTTGGCCGATTTGGTTGAGGCCAGTCAGGGAGCGATCAGCGCGACAGTCGCTGCCAATCCTCTTTTTGAAAATCCGAGTGTGAGCAACTTTACCCTCAGCTCCGGTTCCCCCTGTCTGAATGCCGGCTCTGACGGAAGGAACATCGGAGCGCTCTAACCCGGAGCTAAGCGAGGTGGCGAGGCCATACTGAGGAGGGGTGAAACCATGTGACTCTTCGTGATGGTGTTGGGACAGGCAGGCTGGACAACAAAGCGATGTCAAAGAAGGAGCAGTAAGCGCACCGGGGTGCCCGCAGCGTTAGGCGACATTGACGTTGACATTCCTCGGTCTCTTGAAAGCTTTGCATCCATGGCAAATCCCACATTAAAAAGCCGGGTTGATGGAATGGTCTGGGGGCAATTTATCGGGGACGCCTTTTGTATGGGCACGCACTGGATTTATAACCTTGAGGACTTAAACACGTTCTATCCGCAATTGAAGGGATTTGAAACGCCCCGACCTGGGCATTACCACGCAGGAAAGTCGGCAGGCGATTTCACCCACTACGGAGAGGCCGCCCTTCTTTTGCTTGAATCGATCGCAGACCGAGGTGCGCTCGATATCCGCGATTACGGCCGCCGGTTCACCGCGCATTTCGGCTCGAAAACCTATGCCAACTATCTGGACTCCGCCACGCGGGGTACTTTGGAAAACGTGCCCCTGGACGCGAAAGGAGAGCCCGACGCGGATTTCGATTTCCAGGCGGGAGCGGATGATGACCAGCTGGCTACGGCCACCAGTCTGGCCCCCGTCGTGGCCCGCTACCACGCGGCACCCGATCTCGCCGCCCAGGTGGCGAAGGTCACCCGGGTGCGGCAAAATCATCTGCGAAGCATTGCTTACATGCAGGTTCACGCCCAAATCCTACTTGAGCTACTCGCCGGGACCGATCTGCATAGTGCCGTGCATCGCGTGCAGGAAAATGCCGCGAAAGACCCTAAGTTCGGGGAGGAGTTTACTTTCCGATTTCGGGATGTCTTTGAACGTAAACATTTGGATACGACCGAGGCGACCGCCCAATTGGGTCAGTCCTGTCCCTTGAAAAGTAGCTTTCCCTCCGCGCTTGTCGCTGTCGTGCAAACACCTGAAGATTTTGAAGGCACCCTCCGACGCATCCTTGCTGCGGGCGGGGATAATGCGGGGCGTGCGGCAATGGCTGGAGCCTGGCTCGGGGCGCATCTTGGCATGGAAGCCATTCCTCCCAGCCTCCGCGAGCCACTTCTCCACAAGGATCGGATCGAAGCCGCCCTCGCTTCCCTCAATGTATAGCCGCCGT
>CAZSPO010000510.1:0-2629 GCA_964608775.1 uncultured Chthoniobacterales bacterium
TTCCCCGCACCCCTGTCCCCTCCGCGCCGCTCTCAACGCGCCCGGAGGTCGCGTTCCACCGGGAGCCGGAGGCTCCGTCGGCTTCCCCCTCTCTCCACACTTTTCGCAACTTTCGGAGATGCGCCCTCTCGGACTTCGTCCTTCAGAATCCCGTTGGCATCCGGCCCGGCCTGTTCTACTTTGTGAAAATTTTCACAAGCCCAGCCCGATGATACCCCAACTCCTGCCAGCCGAACTCCGCTCCATCCACGAAAAGGTGGCAAACGGGCAGCGCATCACCGATGCCGACGCCCTCACCCTCTATCGTTGTCCCGACCTCAATAGCGTCGGAGCCCTGGCCAATATCGTGCGGGAACGGAAGAACGGCGATGTCGCCACTTACATCGCCAATCGCTACATCAACTACGCCAACGTCTGCATTCTTAACTGTCAGTTCTGCGCCTTTGCGGCTCGCAAGCGGGATCCGCACGCTTTCGAACAATCGATCGAGGAAATCGTCGAGACCGTGCGGCAAGCGCTGGCCAGCGGCATTTCCGAAGTGCACATGGTCGGCGGATTGCACCCGACCTTACCGCCAGAATGGTATCTCGCGCTTTTACGAGCGATGCGCGCCCTGGATTCCAATCTGCATCTGAAGGCGTTCACGGCGATTGAAATTCGGCATTTGTCCCATCGCATTTTTAAAAAACCGATCGCGGAAACCCTCGCGACGCTGCGTGAGGCCGGGCTCGGATCGATCACCGGGGGGGGAGCGGAAATCTTTGATCCCACCGTGCGCGACACCATTTGCCGGGGTAAAGAGAGCGCCGAGGAATGGGCGGAGGTCCACCGGACCTGGCATCAAATGGGCGGTCGAAGCACTTGCACGATGCTTTACGGGCATGTGGAGACCTTGGAGCATCGGGTCGATCATTTGCGGCGGCTGCGGGCGTTGCAGGATGAAACCGGCGGTTTTACCGGGTTCATCCCGTTCGCATTCGTGCCGGAGACAACCATCCTTTCCCATATCCAGCCGGCGACTGCGATCGAAGAGCTGCGCAACCTGGCCGTGGCCCGGATCTATCTCGATAACATTGATCATATCACCGCCTATTGGATCAGCCTCGGCCTGCCAATGGCGCAGATTGCCTTGAATTACGGAGTCGACGATTTGCATGGAACGATTATTGAAGAAAAAATCTTTCACATGGCTGGAGCCACAACGCCGCAGCAACAAACGGCTGCGACCTTGGAAAAAGCCATTCGTGAAGCCGGGCGAATTCCCTGTCGGCGCAACAGCTTTTACGAGGTGATTGAAGCGTTTCCCGAGAGAACAGACGAGCCGATGGCGGCGGTTTTCGCTTGATGGCCTTGGAGCAACACCCGCCCAGGATCGGGTGCGTTCGCTACTTGAATTCGCGCCCGCTTATTCACGAGCATGAAGCGGAGGTCACCCTCGATCATCCTTCCGCCCTCGCCCGAGAGCTTCACGCCGGGCGTCTCGATGCGGCCCTTGTTCCTGTTTTTGAGATTTTTAAACACACCGGATATTCCCTCGTAGATGGGTGCGGAATCGTGGCTCGCGGCCCGGTGCATAGCGTCTTTGTCGCCCATCAAGGACCACTCGAATCCTTGCACACCGTGGCGATCGATCCGGCCTCATTGACCTCGGCTCACTTGGTCCAGGTCCTTCTTGCAGAGCGCAAAGGGCAGCCCCCCCACTACCGGGCCCTGGAAGCGGGGGAGTCCCCCGCGCCCGGACTCGGCGTGCTCCTGATCGGGGATCAAGCTTTCGATGGGCTCCGACGATGGGGGCGGCGTTTTCAATACTGGGATCTGGGTGCCGCCTGGTGGGACCAGACGAGTTTGCCCTTTGTCTTCGCCTGCTGGGCCATCCGCCCCGGCTTTCCGCAAGCCACCGCCCTCGCCGGGCAACTCCGCGACTGGCAACGAACCGGAGTTCAAGCTATCCCCGCCATCGCCGCCGCCGAACCCCCGGCCTTCCGTTCCGAGGCCCTCCGGTATTTGACGGATCATATTTTCTTCGACCTCGGCGAGGAGGAACGGAAGGGGCTCGCGTTGTATGGAAAAAAACTGGCGGAAGCCAACCTCGTCACTTCTCCGGTCGCTCCACTCGCGTTTCTTTGAGCGATCGGTCAGAGGCGATTTCGTAAAGAAACAAGCCGGGCCAGAAATACATGTTCTCTGTAGGCGGACTCCACCAAATCAGACGCCCTTCCGCTGCCAGCGCGAGATAGAAGGTGCGGAGTCGGTCAAACGCCTCGGATTCGCCGGGAACCGACTCGGCTTGGGGGAGGAGAAAGCGGTAATGATCCGCCCAGGTGGTGGCGACATGGGTCACGCCGCTCGCTCGCAATTCGTCCAGCGTCCCGAGCTCCCCGGCGTATTGGGCGTTGAGCACCTCGGGAAAAGGCCGTCCGGCTGGGAGCCAGGCCTCCCGTTCATCCCCGGAGAATGGCAGGTGCGCCCGGGCATCTTGCGCGATGACGGCGTTGGCGGGGAGTGCGGCGGCGACATACTCGCGCAGGGCCGCGACACTGTCGGTGGCGAACCCGTGCCAATGCCGACTGGAAAGTCGGGCATCCTCGGCCAGAGGGGGCACCAACAGGAGGGCGGACGCGATCCCTGC
>CAZSPO010000511.1:0-2622 GCA_964608775.1 uncultured Chthoniobacterales bacterium
TCCTGGTACCCGCCCTCACGCCATTCTACGAGGGTAAGCCGCAACTCATCCGTGATGAAGCGATGCGTTCGACCGGCTTTGCCGGGATGACACTGATGCTGGCTGCCAGGGGGATGGGATATGATTCCTGCCCGATGATCGGTTTTGATGCCGAGGCCGTGGCCGAGTTGATCCGCCTGCCCGACGACCACGCACTGAGCTTTATACTGGCCATCGGCAAGCAGGCCAAACCGGTCTGGCCGCGTGGGGAACGACTGCCCGACAGCGAGGTGCTGATCACCGACCGATTTCCTGAGCGGTAGAAAAATCACATGCAAACCGCAGCCACACAAAAACTCGGCATCCGGCATCCGATCATCCAGGGGCCGTTTGGCGGGAACTTTTCCACCGTGCGGCTGGCGGCGACTGTCTCCAATCTCGGCGGCCTGGGCTCCTTCGGACTCCAAGCCTACGGGCCCGATGACATCCGCCGCATTGTCGGGGAATTGCGGTCCTCGACGGACAAACCCTTCGCTGTCAATCTTTGGGTTTCGGATCATGATCTGGTTGAGCCCGGAGAGGTGCGGCGGACGTTCAGTGCCCTGCTTCCCCACCTGCGGAATTTCCATGAGGAACTTAAAGTCGCCCTGCCCGAGTTGCCGGAGGATCGCAGTGAGGGATTTGAGAAACAAATGGAAGCGGTGTTAGAGGCGCGACCTCCGGTGTTCAGCTTTGTCTTTGGCATCCCGTCCCCGGATATTCTCAAAGAATGCCGACGGCGGGGGATCGTGACGATCGGTGCGGCTACCACGGTCGATGAGGCCCTGGCGGTTGAAGCTGCCGGAGTTGATATGGTGCTGGCCACGGGATTCGAGGCGGGTGGACATCGGCCCTCCTTTCTCAAACCCGCCGAGGATTCTCTCTATGGCACCCTGCCACTGGTGGCGACGGTGGTGCGGGCGGTGAAGATTCCCGTGATTGCCGCCGGAGGTATTGCGAGTGCGGAGGGCGTGGCTGCCGCCCTTACGCTGGGTGCGGGGGCGGTGCAGATCGGCACCGCATTCCTGGCCTGTGAGGAATCCGGAGCTCATCCGTTTCACAAGGCGTGTTTGCTGGGCGGGCAGTGCAACGACACCACCCTCAGCCGCGCTTATACCGGTCGATTGGCCCGCTTTGTCCGCAATCGCTTCATCGACAAAATGCGGGGCCAACACACTTTACCCTTTCCCCACCAAAGCCACGCCACTGCCGTCATCAAAACCTCTGCACTTGACCAAGGCCGGGCCGACTTGGCGGCTCTCTACGCCGGGCAGGGAGCACCGCTGCTGCGCCATCGGACTGCGGCGGAGGTATTCCGGGGGTTGGTGGGGTGATTTGCACTTGGAGAGGAATGGTTCAAGGCTGTGGCTTGAACGGATTCTCTACTGTGATGCCAAAGTAATTGGCTCCATCTGAAAAATCTTCGCTCAGGATGCGAGTGCATTCGGCAGCCTCGGCGGCGGCGACGATCAGAGAATCCCACCAGGAAAGTTGGTAGCGGCGCTGGGCAGCGTAGGCGCGGTTTAGAATAGCCATGCCGAGCGGCAGTGGATCCCACGCGATCAGCGCTTCAATGTCGTCCCATGCTTCCTCGGCAGAAAGACCCGGATCGAGTTTGCCAGTTACGTTGACGAAATATTCATTGAGCACCTGCACAGAAAGCCTGCCAGTGCCCCCATCCCAAAGCTCATCGAGTCGTGCGCTGGCGATCACCTGTTTTGTGGGTTCCGAAGCATCTCGTGCATAAAGCAGGATGTTGGTATCCACAAAAATGCTATCGCTCATAGAGGCTGTCTCGCTTGGGGTAGGAGGTGCCTCCTGCCTTCAAATGCTTCAAGTCTTTGGATTGAAAACGTCGTTTGGCACGCTCATAGCTCTTCTCCGCGTGCATTTTTTTGCGCAAGGTCTCAGCCAGCATGCGCGAGACGCTTGTGTCATGTTCGGCAGCCCACACTTTGCTCCAACGCAAAACCTCCTCATCCAAGGTGATTGTCACATTTTTCATGCAACACGAATTTAGTGTCAGATTCTCCCTCTGTCAATTCACAGGATTGTTCTTCACGGCATCGAGAATCTTGGCTGGCTCGAGGCGGACTTTGTAGTCTTTATTGACGTGAACGAAGCGGATGATGCCGTCGGTTCCGATGAATAGGACAACGGAGTGGGATCGACCCGGGACGGGGCGGCTATGCAAAACCTGCATGACAGCAAGAACATTCCGGCATGATCGCGCAGCCTGGGGATTGGGCATCATGCGTACAGGTCAACAAACCGGCCTCACAAAATTCAAACCAAGAAAGCAATGAACCTTATGAATACCAACACCACCACATCCAATCTCATCGGACTCCTTCTGGCTTCAAATGGCACCGAAGTGAATATCGCCAGCTTGCTGGCACGCGGCACTCTGGCCGTTGTCATGTTTCCCCATGGAGCACAAAAGCTGCTCGGCTGGTTCGGTGGCTATGGCTTCTCCGACACCATGGGATTATTAACCGAAACAATGGGCATCCCATGGATTATGGCTTTTGTGGGATAAGGGGTCAGGGAAAAGGGGTCAGCAACTGTCTTGGAAGTCAAGGGTCATAGTGAATATTTTTGATT
>CAZSPO010000512.1:0-2619 GCA_964608775.1 uncultured Chthoniobacterales bacterium
CCTCGAAAGCGATCTCCCGGCCGACACCGACGGTGGGCTCTTCGGTTTCGATGCCTATTGTCGGCAACTCTCCTCCAGCACCGGTATGCCGGTCGCCTTCTGCCGTTCGAACGCCCACAAAATCGAAACCGCCCTGGTCGAAATGGACGCGGTCCTTAATGGTCTCACTCGCGGCCTGCCTCACACGGTCTTTGGCGGGCTCGTTCGCGATTCCGATTCCGGCCCGCTCAGCTTCTTCCCTCGCGCCGACCGGATGAGTGTCATCCTCCCCAGCAACTCGCCAGGGGTCAATTCCCTCTGGCTCCCCGCCCTCGCCATGCGAATGCCCGTGCTGCTCAAACCGGGCCGGGAAGATCCTTGGACGCCCTTTCGCCTGCTCCAAGCATTTCTCGCGGCGGGCGGCCCTCCGGGAGCCATTGGCTTTTATCCTTCCGATCATGATGGGGCCGCCGCCCTCATCGAAACGGGAGGGCGTATCATTCTTTTCGGCGACCAGACCGTTGCCGACCGATACGCAGGCCGTCCCGACATCGAGGTCCACGGCCCTGGCCGCAGCAAAATCGTGATCGGGGAAGACGCCGTCGATGATTGGCCGGCCTACCTCGATCTGATGGTAGAATCGGTCGCCCGCAACGGCGGACGTAGTTGTGTGAATGCCTCCGCTATTCATACCCCCCGCCATGGGCTTGCCATCGCCGAGGCCCTGGCCGCGCGGCTTGCCGAGATCGAACCCCTCCCACTCGATCATCCCGATGCCCGACTCGCCGGGTTTGTCCGCCCGGTGGTGGCCGAATGGACCGCCGCGCAAATCGATGAAATGCTAGAGGTCCCCGGAGCCACCTACGTCTCCGCGCCGCTCCAGCCCGAGGGCTTGGTCGCGGTTTGCGACGGCATTACTTATTTGCGCCCCGGTGTTGTCCATTGCTCTCACCCGCATCATCCCCTCGCGAATCGTGAATTTCTTTTCCCATTTGCCTCGGTGGTCGATACTCCCGCCGGAGAATTGGCCGCTTCAGTCGGTCCCAGCCTCGTGGTCTCCGCCATCACCCGCGACCCGGCCCTGCTGGCTGCCCTCGGCAATTCTCGCGAAATTCAACGTCTGAACATCGGGCCGCTGCCGACGACCCAAATCGATTGGACCCAACCGCACGAAGGGAATCTCTTCGAGTTTCTGTTCCAACGCCGCGCCGCTGCCGCTGCGACCGGTTGGTGATCCCGGCGTGATGTGGGAAACCCAACCGTTTATTTTTTCGGGACGCCCCCGCCTCCTGGGGGGAGCCGGAGCCAGTCGTGAAACCGGGGCGTTGTTGGCGGAGCGCAAAGTCACCCGCGTCCTCTTTGTCACCGATCCTGGGATCGCGGCCTCCGGCCTGGCTCAGCCTGCGATAGAAAGTGTGTCTGAACGCGGCCTCGCCGTCGCCCTATTCGAACAAGTAGAAGAAAACCCCACCGATGCCACCGTGGACGCCTGCGCTGAGGTCGCCCGCGCTTTTCAAGCCGATGCCCTGGTCGGAATCGGTGGCGGCAGCAGCCTCGACACGGCCAAAGCCGCTAATTTTCTCCTGAGCCACGGCGGTCGGATTCACGATTATTGGGGCAAAAACAAAGCCGGTGGCCCGATGTTGCCTCTCATCGCCATCCCGACCACCACCGGCACGGGGAGTGAATGCCAATCTTTCGCCATCATTAGCGACCGGGCGACCCATCAAAAAATGGCCTGCGGCGACGATCACGCGTTTCCTCTGGTCGCCATTTTGGATCCCGAGCTGGTCGTGAGCCAGCCTCCCGCCGTCCGGGTCGCCACCGGCATTGATGCGCTCGCTCACGCCTTAGAATCGATGGTGGCTTCTTGCGCCAACCCGTTTTCCCAATCCCTTTCACGGGAAGCCTTCCGACTCACCGCAGGAGCTCTCGGCCCCGCGATGCGGCATCGCGAAGATCTCGACTCCCATCGTCGCTTGCAGCTCGGGGCCGCTTTCGCCGGGATGGCCATCGAATGCGCCATGCTGGGGGCCGCTCACGCCATGGCAAATCCCCTCACCGCCCGATACGGCCTCGTCCACGGTCGCGCCATCGCCCTCGTGCTTCCCGCCGTGGTGACGTTCAACGCGACCCGCCCCGACGTGGCCGCCGCGTATCAAGAGCTGGCGGTGGGAGCCGGTCTTTGCCCGCCCACCCTCCCCCCCGCCGAGGCGCTTACGGCTTTGATCGCGCATATCGATCACTTACGCCAACTCGGTGGCCTCCCCCGCACGTTCGCCGAAGCCGGGGCCGATCCCGCTGATATCCCCGCCCTCGCCAGCCTCGCCGCCGCCCAATGGACGAATGGATTTAATCCCGTGCCGATTAATGAGGCGGGTTACCGGCAGCTTTACGCCCGCATCGCATAGAGAACGGGAGTCGAGAATCTCGGATTGCCACAAGCAAGTTCAACATGCGCTGGTTATCGCAGAGAGTTTTTAAACGGCAGGGTGACTCTGTCAGGGGTGATCTCACCGGATGGCGGAGCCATCCACTGAGGTTTGGACATTTTCTGCTGCGCCAAAGGCGCTCGATGCTACAGTCCAGCCCAACGGGCTGGGTATCAGGAATTTACACGATGCGGCCTGAGCCGAAGCG
>CAZSPO010000513.1:0-2614 GCA_964608775.1 uncultured Chthoniobacterales bacterium
TTTCTCCGCGCGCATGGAGGGCGGAGGGGTCGGGGTGGTCCTCATTGGGGCAGAAGAATTTGAGCGCGGCGTCGAAGAAGGCACTGGAGTCGGCGGCGCCATCCTCGCTTGTGCCCTGTCCGTAGAAGCTCCAGCGGAACACCGCCCGCGCCCGGCCCAGCCCTCATGCATCAGGGCAAGCTCAGCGTCGTGTCCGCGCAGATTCGGCGCAAAGGTCACGGGCGGGGGCTCACCCCCAATGCGCGGTGGGTTGATTGTGTCGCGGCCGCGATTGTCCCGGTTTGCGCCCAGTCCCTGAAGGGCGAGGCCAAACAGCATTTCGATATCGCTGGAATAGGGCGCATTTCTTGACCCAAGGCCTCGTGGCAGTTCCACATCATCAATGCGAAGCGGGACATACATTTCGGCACTGGCGGCATATTCTGCCTCATCGAGCACCCAGCGGGAGTTGACCGAGGTTGAACTCCAGAGCACCAGCGCTCGCTGACACGCGCGCAGGCGTTCCGTGTCGCGCCAGACAGAGATCCCGGCCGCCTCGAGTTTGCGATGCAGCGCCTCGGCTGTTGCCGCATCCGCGCGCGAATAGCTGATGAAGACGTCCTCGGCGTTTGCGTTTCCCATTCTGTCCCCTCGCGCTGCTCGCCCCGCTCTTGCCCGCCGAAAGAACAGTGCGAAGCGCTCACACGGGCGTCAAGTCAGCTCGGGTGTGTTTGCTGACGGAGAAAACGTGATGTCTGCCGCTCAAGCAGGCGCTTTGAGAGGCGCCGACTGATTTCGCTTCTTGAGAACTCTGGCTCCGCGAGCAGGGCTCGAACCTGCGACCCGCTGATTAACAGATTTAATTTCGCGCATGCGCTACTCGCTTGAAAGGATGTGAAGTTGCCGCATACTGCTCTCATAATGCTGGCGAAATCGGAGACATTCAGGAACATGCGGGAACAAACAAGCCCAAGCAGTCAACGCAAAGAGGGCGACTCAGGGACGACTCCAACGAACCGCGCGAAATTGACGGACAGGCTTGTCAGAGGATTGGAGCCGGGCCCGGATGGGATACGCGTTGTTCGGGACACGGAACAAAAGGGCCTTGCCGTCAGAGTGTTCCACAATGGGCTGAAAACGTTTGTGATCAGCTACACAGTGCACGGTCGCAAACGCGTCATGAAGATTGGCTCTTATCCGGACTGGACGGTTCTCGCTGCGCGTAAGCAGTGCACTGAGTATCGGAGGCGTATCGACATGGGTGATGACCCGTTGGAGGTACGCAGCACGCTGAGGAAGGCGCCGACTGTTCGCGAGATGGCAGAAAGATACCTTCGAGATCATTTGCCACGACTGAGGGCAAGTTCACAGCGCAATTACGAAGCGAGTATCGTGGGGACAATTCTTCCGGCATTGGGAGCAAAAAAGGTGTCGGAGTTGACGTTCGACGACTGTGAAGCGCTGCATCGCCGGGCCAGCCGGTCAGCGCCCACGAGCGCGAACAGGCACATAGCCGTATTGAGAAGGATGCTTAATCTGGCGATGCAATGGGGTTGGATAGATAAGAACCCTGCGAGCGGCATCGAAATGAACGCGGAGGTCAAACGCGACCGATACCTGAATCGCGAAGAGATGAGCCGATTAAAAGACGCACTTGCAACGCATCCTCAACAGGACTCATGCGACGCGATCCGTTTCATGATTTATACCGGATGCCGTCGAGGCGAAGCGCTGGGGGCAAAATGGGATCAGTTCAGCGATGACCTCAGAACCTGGACGAAATCGGCGTCATCTACGAAGCAGAAACGTGTGCATCGTGTGCCGGTCTTCGAGGGAGCAGTTGAGATACTGAGAATTAGAAAGCGGGAAGCAAGCTCAGAGTGGGTCTTCCCGTCGAGGGGCGGTCAGCCGTTAGCGGAGGTCAAGCGCACATGGCAACGCGTACGGGAGGTAGCAGGCATTCCAGATGTGCGCCTCCACGACCTTCGCCACACGTGGGCGAGTATCGCGGTGTCGAAAGGCCTATCGCTTCCCATGATTGGAGCAATGCTCGGACATTCACAGACGCAGACGACCGCACGCTATGCGCATCTGTTCGATGATCCGTTGCGAGAGGCGGCAAGCCTCGTAGGCGAAGAAATCGGCCATTAAGAGAGTAAAGTTCCCCAAAGAGGGGAAAGGGGCGCAAGAAAGCACAACAGGGTAGACGCGTGCACTGTATTCAGCTATGTGTCTCACGCCCAAAACGGCAAAAGAAAAAAACCAAACAAACAAAATCGTCAAGTCAAGAAAACAAAACCAAACAAACAAAGCAAAACAGAAAAAGTCTTGGGTTTCGCTTCACGTTCGGAAAGCGCAGATCGAAAGGTCGCAGCGCTACCGGCTTTTGTTTGGATTTTTACAATGACTACCCCCATGGATATCCTCACCCACGAGGAAGCTGCTGCCCTATTGGGTGTGCACAAGAAGACCCTCGCCCGCTGGTATGCGGAGGGAAAAGGACCACCGAGAGTAGAGGTTGGTTCAAAGCGTTTCTACATCAAATCGTCGGTCGAGGCGTGGTTGCGATCAAGTGAGGTCACGCCATGTCGGGAACGTTGATGGGATCGGACGCCGCGTCCGGCCCGCAGGGCCG
>CAZSPO010000514.1:0-2608 GCA_964608775.1 uncultured Chthoniobacterales bacterium
TCAGAACAAGGCGGTGCTGGACAACGTCGCTAACGCGCCGTGCCAGACCTTGACGATCGCAACGCCGTGGAAATGCTGCGCACCTTCGATACGCACGCCGGGCATCTCCGGCCATGGCTCCGTCCCGGCATGCGCCTACTCGACTGCGGCTGCGGAACGGGCTCCATCACATCCGGCCTCGCCGACCAAGTTTTCCCCGGACGAGTCACCGGCCTCGACCTAAATCCGAATCGGGTGGAGCGAGCCACGCGACTTGCCGAAGGCCGCGAGCAGGTGCATCTCAATTATCAACAGGGGGATGTCCATCAGCTCCCCTTTGCCAATGCGACCTTCGATTGCGTGCATGCCCATGCCGTGTTGGAACATTTGAGGGAACCAACGGTCGGTGTGGGGGAAATGACTCGGGTGCTTCGGCAAGGCGGTCTGCTTGCCCTGGCGGCTGCGGATTGGTCGGCAACTCGGTTTGAACAGGCCGGTTCCGATCTACACACGGCCATCCGACGTTATCGTCTGGTCTGCGAATCGTCGGGGGAAGACCCCGACGCGGCTCAACGGCTTCAGGCATTAGTCCAAAAGGCCGGGTGCCGGATGTTAGAAACCGGGGTGCGGACCGAAACCGCCGAGAGTCCGTTGCAGGTGGCAACCGGCTGGGCGACCCGACTGACCCAGGCCGGCGAGACGACGGCGGCGGCTTCTCTCTTGCGATGGGCGGTCCGGCCCGGAGCCAAGCTTCATTTGGCCTGGCGGATTTGCCTCGCCATCCGGCTCTTAGCCTGAGGTGGAATGAAACGGTGATTCAGGAACAACCAGACCAGCGAGGAATCACGGAGCGTTACACCGAAGAAGCGGTGCGATTTATTGAGGCCAATCAACACCAGCCCTTCTTTCTTTACATGGCCCACTTGTATGTCCACGGGCCCTTGTTTGTGCCGAAACCCTTCCTCGAAGCGTCGCAAAACGGGGCCTATGGCGGGGCGGTCGCGGCCATTGGATTGGAGCACCGGCGTCCTCGTCGACCGTTTGCGGCAGTTGGGGTTGCTGGAGAACACGATGATTATTTTCACGAGCGACAACGGTTCGCGCGCCCGTGATGAGGGAGGGAGCAACGCCCCCTGCCGCGGCACCAAAGCGACGACTTGGGAAGGGGGGCAGCGGGTCCCTTGCATCATGCATTGGCCGGGCCGATTGGCATCCGGCGGCGTTTGCAAGGAAGTGATGCGAGCCATGGATTTGTTTCCGACCCTCACCCAACTAGCCGGGGCGGAGCCCCTGCCCGAGCGACCGATCGACGGGGTCGATTGCTCGGCTTACCTGCTGGGAGAGACAACGGAGTTCCCCAATGAGACCTTCTATTATTACATGGGGGCGGTGTTGGAAGCGGTCCGGGTTGGGGATTGGAAGCTGCACCTTGCCAAAGGAAAATGGGGGACCGACCCTGGGCCGACGCCCATGCGGGAGCTTTACCATCTTCGGGATGACATGGCGGACATGCCGACCATGTCTGGATAACCGATGATCGGCTTTCCCCCCTTGCCAGGTCCCCAGGTCCGATCTTTACTGGCGGTCTCATGAGTGAACCTGTCCGCGTCCGTTTTGCCCCCTCGCCCACCGGCTATTTGCACGTTGGCGGAGCCCGCACCGCGTTGTTTAACTGGCTGTATGCCCGAAAGCACGAGGGGGTGCTGGTGTTGCGAATTGAGGATACCGATCAGGCCCGCAACACGCCCGAGGCGAATCAGGCCATCTTCGATGGCTTGCGTTGGCTCGGGTTGCTTTGGGACGAAGGGCCGGATATTGGCGGGCCGTTTGGGCCGTATCGTCAAAGCGAGCGGATGCCGATTTATGAACGGTATTTTGCTATGCTACAGGCAGGCGGGCATTTGTATGAAGACGACGGCACATGGCGGTTTAGATCGCCGCGCAAACCGGTGGTCGTGGTGGATGAAGTCTGCGGGCGGATCGAAGTTGATCGTTCGCTGGAACCGGACATGACCCTCAGACGGCGGGATGGATCGTTCATTTTCCACTTCGTCAATGTGGTCGACGACGCCGAGATGAAAATCAGCCATGTGATCCGGGGAGAAGATCACCTCACGAACACGGCCAAACATCTGGAACTTTACGCGGCCCTCGGTCTGCCAGCTCCAAAGTTTGCCCATATCCCGCTAATTTTGAATCGGGACGGTTCGAAGATGAGCAAGCGGGATGCGGGAGCCAGCATCCGGGAGTATATCGAGAAGGGATACGTGCCGGAAGCGGTCCGGAATTATCTTTGCCTGCTTGGTTGGTCCCCGAAAGATAACCGGGAGAAATTGGAGATCGAGGAAGTGATCCGGCTGTTTGAATTGGACAAGATCAACCGGCGCAACGCGGCGTTCGATATCGACAAATGCTTTTGGCTCAACGGCCAGTATTTGATCCAAATGCCGTTGGAACGTTTTCGCGAGCTGGCGGTGCCGGTGTTGGAAGCGGCCGGGGTGGCTTGGCAGGAGGACGAATACCTGATGCGGGTGCTGCCGTTGGCGAAAGAGAAGATCAAACATTTGACGGACCTCCCCGATTGGGTGGGCTACTTTTTTGATGAAACCTTTGCCTACGACGAAGCCTC
>CAZSPO010000515.1:0-2605 GCA_964608775.1 uncultured Chthoniobacterales bacterium
AGAACACTTCCTCCAGGAAGGCCTTCGAGCCGATAGCCACCCCGTCCGACTGCGAACAGCGAACGCGGTCGACGCTGGCGAATCCTAACTGCGGATCCTGAGGAAGGAAGGAAAAAAAGCGAGCTGCGCATCGAGCAAGGCGCGGAACCGCTCCTTGGCGACGTCATCAAAGATCATCCGCCCCTCGATGGCCCTGCTTATGGCATGGTAGAAATGCGCCTCAGCCGCCTACTTCCCTAACACCCGGGCCGTTCTCCTAAGGCGACTCAAGCGAGAAGAAATTATCACTATTACCACATATTCTACTTGATAACTCGCATCTGCGGTTAATGGTTCCACCTATAGTAGCTATTTAAGTTCAAAATTTTTGGAGCGAGCAAAGTGACCTCTCCCTATTCCAATCTTCCCCCTACAGCGTTCTGGCGCCAAGCTGTTGCCGAGCGTGATCCCCGAGACCCCGGCGAGGTTTTCGCTCCGCGGTTTCCTATCGACCAGACGGCGCGGATCATGACCGCAGGATCGTGCTTCGCACAACATGTCGGTCGCACCCTCAAAGAGGCCGGGTTCAACGTGCTGGATGTCGAACCGGCGCCTCCAAGAGTTGATACGAGCACTGCGCAGCGCTTCGGCTACGGGATGTTTACAGGCCGCTACGGCAACATCTACACGACTCGCCAGCTGGTGCAGCTGTTCCAGGAAGCTCACGGAGAGATCGAGCCGGCCAACCCAGTCTGGGAACGGAACGGACTGTTCTTCGACGCGCAGCGGCCCAATGTCGAGCCTGAGGGGCTGGATTCGCCCGAGACGGTAATGCGTTTACGCGCCGAGCATTTGGAGAAGATTCTTCAGGCGCTGTCCGAGTGCGAGATTTTCGTCTTTACTTTCGGCCTCACGGAGGCATGGATTCACACAGAATCGCAGACCGTCTATCCCACCGCACCGGGCACCCTGGCAGGATCTTTCGATCCCGAAATCTACAGCTTCCGCAATTATACTCATTCTGAGGTTCTTGCCGATTTTCTGTATTTCCGGCGGCGCATTCGCGAAATTAATCCCGGCATCCGCTTCCTGATCACGACCTCCCCGGTGCCGCTTACCGCCACGGCCTCGGGTCAGCATGTCGAGGTGGCCACAGCCTACTCCAAAGCCGTCCTGCGCGCCGTGTGCGGCGAGCTTTATCAGACTCACCAGGACATCGATTACTTTCCCTCTTTCGAGATCATCACCTCACAGCGCACCGGTGGCGGCCATTTTGAGCGCAACCTCAGATCCGTCGCGCCGACGGGGGTGCAGACCGCGATGGCCACGTTCATGCAAGCTCACGGTGTCGCGTTGGAGCGGCCTAAGGTGCTCCTAGGTCGAATAGCGGACCTGATGGATGGCATCGAAGACCAGGGTGCCGCGTTGCAGGACGGCCTCTTCGGGCAAATGTCGCTCGGTCAGCTCCGGGGCCTGTTGGGAACGGTCCGCGCAACGCTGCAACATCGCAGGGCAGCACATTTCGCGAGCAGGGGCCGTGGTGGACCGGTAGAAGGCGCTTCCGCAAAGCAACAGGCTGGCCCAACTGCTGGCCATTCCCCTGCCCCACAGCAGTCGACTGAAGAAGACGTAGTCTGCGAGGAGGCGTTGCTGGAGGCGTTTGGAAAATGAATCCGCGATTATTGATCACTGGAACCAGCCATGTGGCTGCCATTCGCCAAGGTTGGAATAGAATATGCACGTCCGGAAAGGCACCTGTTGAGGTGGATTTCTTGGCGGCTTCCGTCGGCGTTTACCAAAAGTTTGAGCGCACTCAGGACGGTCGCTTCGGGCTGTTCAAATCGAAGGAAGAACTTGGTGCCACCGAGCGCGAATACGAATTCGTCCGTGACATCAGCGGCGAGCCTTACCGGAAGCTCAGCGACATCTCCCATTCCGCTTACATTGGACACCGGACAGGCGTTGAATGGATGATCGAAATGCTGCAAGAAGCTGGCATTGATGGCATCCGCACCGCACCACCCGGCGGCACGACGATGTCCCGGCCAGCGTTCGACACGTTCTGCCACGGCTTTATCAAAAAGCACCTGCCCCTAGAAATGATGCACAATCTCGAGGGGACCCGGATCGGCATCGTGGCGATTCCATTTCGTTCGGAACTGCTCGCAGAAGAATCCGAGCAATGTCGCGAGGCAATCGTGTGGCGCAGGGCTCATCCCGACGGAATTCTCAAGGCCATTGAGCGGTTCAACGCCTTGGCTTGCGGGATCTATCGCCAACTCGGACTGACCCTATTTCCTCAGCCGATGTCGACAATATCACCCATCGGGATGACCGACGTGGAATACAATCGCAGGTGGACCCATCCCGGAACCGGTGAAACCAAGATTGACCCGATCCACACCAATGAGGATTACGGAGCGATGTGTATGAAAGAACTCGTGACCTGGCTAAACTCAGCAACGCTTGACAGCCCTGTTTCAGCAAAGCCAGAACTGAATGCGACGTAGTTCAGGCCTTTTGGCGTTGAAGCTCTCCAGGAATCAAAGTGGTAAGGGCATCGACCTATAGGGGACCTCTAGCCGGAACTTCCCAACGCGAAAAATCATTCCGGAGCGATTCTGGA
>CAZSPO010000516.1:0-2604 GCA_964608775.1 uncultured Chthoniobacterales bacterium
GGTGTCCGGGTCAATGCGATGTATGCCGATGAAGGGGAACTTCGAGCCGAATGCCTGGTGCATGGCGGGGATGCCGGATCCTCGGCAGCGGTTGAGCAATTGGCCGAGACGGTCCAGCGCAGTGTGGAGACTGCGAGCGGTGTGAGCGGGTGGCGACTTCTTTTGGTCGATTTCGAGTCCATTGAGCGCGGGTTCGATGGCCAGGTGCGCACGGTGACCCTATCGTGGAAGACGATTGCTCTTGCGGTTTGATCAAGGCCTACTGGCGGCAAAAATCCTCCGCGGCCAGGCCGCTTTGACGGATGATCGAGCGCAGCGTTCCGGTCTTGAGTTCCTTGTGGTTTGGAACAGGCACTGTGACGGTGGAACCGGGCTTGCTCAATTGCATCACAATGTGGCTGCCGCGCTGTCGCACTTGCCGGAATCCGTGCTCTTGGAGAATCCGGCAAGCTTGGGCCCCGGACAGGCGGGGTAGCTTAGGCAATACTGACCTCCAGCGGAGACACGAACGATTCGGAGGAAAGACGTTCGGCAACCTCCGATTCGGAAGCGCATTCGAAAAAGAGCTCGACGGCTTCCTTCAGGTTGAGTTTCGCCTCCTCGACGGTGTCGCCTTGGCTGGCCACGTCAACTTCCGGACACAATGCCACAAATCCGTTTTCCTCGCGGATGATAACCGCCGTCATTGATTTGGTCATGGTGCTTGAATAGTTCAATCCGGGCGGATCTTCAATGGGGTATGGTTGACACGCCCGCACCTGCGTGGCTGTCACGCTCATCAATCTTACCGGCTATCAGTGGGGCGTCGAGTCCAACGAGGTCGGCATCAACGTGCGCTCGTTCGGGGTCACGTATCGCCCTGAGTTCAAGGAGTTCCTGCAAAACAAGCAGAACGAGAAGATCGGCTTCGCACTCGGGGATACCGAGGCGGAAATCTCCGTGGAAGGCGAGGTCTCGAGTGCCGCCGGTCTGATGGCTGCCTCCTTCGCGTCGGCTGTCACTTTGGCAAATGACCATAATGAATTTGGGATGAGCACGGGCGGCATCTTCCTAGACGAGGTCACCGTGAACCAAGAGCGCGGCGGTTGGCGGGGGGCCTCCTTCAAATTCACCAAGAACAAGGGGGTCACGTAAATGAGCCTGGAAGCTCAGAAATCCCGGTTGAACCAGAAAATCGCCACCTTACCCGAAGGCGAAGCCAAGGAGCGTGCCCGCCTGCATTTGGCCGAAGTGGAGCAGGCCATGAAGACAGGCAAATCAAACCCACCCACGCCCCTACCGTCCACGCCGCTCGAAAAGAACCGCTAACGCCATTCACCACCCCTTGCCCAAGATCCCATGCGTCAAGAGCCCCAAACTATTCAGATCGGAAAGACGCTCTTTCCCACTACCAACACGAAGCTCGCAGCTGCTTTGCTGACCGTGGACGTTCCATTCGCCGATCCGCAAGTCCCGCCGCTTTCCAACGTCTATTCCGAGGAAAAACCTTATCGCCCCGGAATGCCCAGCACGATCACCTACCATCTCGGCGGTCAAAGCGCGGGCGAACATAAATCAGCCGACCTCGCCCGTGCATTTGAAGCCGGAGAAGCGGATCGTCAGCTCGATGCATTGGTCGATGAAATTGAGAGCGCCAATCCCGTGCTGGGCAACCGCCTGCGCAAACTGCTCCCTGCCGCTTTGGTTTGTTACTGTCGCGGCGCACTCGAAAACCGGGAGCGATTGTTGGATCTCTGGCGCAAAGCCACCCCGATGGTCTTGGTTCGCAAAGGCCAAACCTCCTTTGCCTTGGTCGCTCGCAACGCCAGCGACAGCGTCCTTCGTCACTGCGGCCTTTAACCCACCCCCGATCCCATGACCTCCGAGCTGACTCCCGATCCCGAATCCATCTCCGCCCAAGACCTGGCGTTTGTTCAAAGTGAAGCAACCGCTTTTCAGGGCCAAATTCTCCACCCCTTCAGCCCCATGCGTCGCAACGCCGCTCAAGCCCTCGGCAACCGGCTCTTCTGCGGCACGGCAGCGGTCAACGAACAGGACATAGGACTTTACCCCGGTGCGATGGTCGACGCCGTGGTGGCGCTCTACCTTTGTTCCGCTCCGAAGAGTGAAGTCCTCATTGCCTTGCGAAAACCCGACATCGTTCATGCCCGGGCGATGGAGTGGGGGGAAGAACGCAACATCGCCGTGGGCACACCGACAGGCACGGAGGCATTGGAAGTTTACGGCGACATGCTGCGGCAGATTGCAGAAAGCCAGTTCGACGTTGAACGCGACCCAAAGGCACGAGGGGCGGTCATCGCCCCGGATGCGGAGCCCTCGCGGAGTTAGCCGCCATGAGCGCGGCGGCGAGCGGACACAGCGCGGCTTATGTCCTGTGGGAAATGCCGCTTGCCCAAGCGTTGCAGTTCGCAGCGGCCTGGCTGGAAATCCAAGGCAACACGACCCACCCACTTTCAACCACTGCCGTTGACTCCGACGCATTTGGAAAGATTGCCAACCGATGAAAATGACTGTCGATATTGACACGAGTGGATTCGACCGGGCCGTGCACCCCCAAGAGACGCGTGATAAACTTGCATCACCCATCATAACCACACCCTCCCC
>CAZSPO010000517.1:0-2586 GCA_964608775.1 uncultured Chthoniobacterales bacterium
CCATTGCCGCCATTGCCGCCATTGCCGCCATTGCCGCCATTGCCGCCATTGCCGCTATTGCCTCCATGGGCAATCGAAGCGATTTTATTCCAAAGAGGAGATAGTGGAGACGGACATCCCATTGATCGCGATGCCGATGACCAGGAGAATCGTCCAGATGATCATGAGGTTTTTGATTCCCAAAGTCGAAGCACTCATCCAGCCCCAGATGAAAGTGTAAATCCCGCAAAAAATCCCGAGGACGCCATGGAGCACCCCCTTTTGCTGGAAAAGCTTAATCAGCACCATGATGTAAGGAACAAGCGCTGCCAAACCGATGAGTGAGCCGAGAATTTGCATGTTGAATAAGGGATTGAGGATTGGGGACGGGAGGATTAGGGGCAGGAGGAGAGGTCGTGGTGAACCAAACAAAGGATTGGAACCATTCTTTCCGCCGTTCGTCGAGTCCTGAATCAAGCTGAGCGTCGCCATCTTTGCTATGGCAGGGGTCAAACATTTTTGACAAATTTCGATCCGTTGCCGCCGTCTCACCTATCGCAAGCCGGGTCGGTTGTGTTTTGCCACCGAGGTTGACCCCCCTGTTGATAAAACCAGTCGCGCTTTTATGAAACTGGGGGGTTGAGCATTCTGCGGGTTGCCATTCCCCGGTGGATGAGGGATTCTCACGCTCTTTCTATGACTTCCGACCATCGCATCCCTGTCACGGTGCTCACCGGCTTTCTTGGGGCTGGGAAAACCACGTTGCTCAACCAGATCCTGACCCGTCAGCATGGCAAACGCATTGCGGTGATTGAAAATGAATATGGTGAAATCGGGGTGGACAACGAGCTGGTGGTGGGAGCTGACGAAGAAATCTTTGAGATGAACAACGGCTGCATTTGTTGCACCGTGCGAGGTGATTTGATTCGGATTCTCGGGCGGTTGATGCAGCGGAAACACCGATTTGACTTTGTTCTCATCGAGACCACCGGGCTCGCCGACCCAGCTCCTGTTGCACAGACTTTTTTCATGGATGATGCCATGAAAGAAAACTTCCGCATCGACGGGATTGTCACGGTGGTGGACGCCCATCATTTGCCCCAGCAACTGACTCGGAGCCGGGAATGCGCGGAACAGATCGGGTTCGCCGATGTGATCCTGCTCAACAAGACGGATCTGGTGCCGGAAGCGAGCTTGGCGGGGTTGGAATCGGACATCCGTTCGATCAATGCGGTGGCCGCCATTCATCGAACGGTGCAAGGGGAGATTGCGCTCGAAAAAATTCTCGATCTTCATCTGTTTGATGCGGATGGCCGGGTGGAATGGGGACCCTCAGCCGAGGGGCATGACCCTCATCACGAACATGGTCACGAGCATCGCCACGATCATGCGGTCGGGTCGGTTGGTATCCGTGAGACCCGCCCGTTCGATGCAGAAAAGCTCAACGCGTGGATGCGCGAGTTGTTGGCAGAACGCGGCCCCGATATTTTCCGAATGAAAGGGATTCTCCACATCGCCGGGGCGACCCGCCGGTATGTTTTCCAAGGGGTCCACATGCTCTTCAACGGGCAGCCCGACCGGCTTTGGGAGGAGGAAGAGCCGAGGGAGAGCCGACTGGTGTTCATTGGTCGCCACCTCGACCGTGAGTTTCTCACGAAGGGATTCCAAGCTTGCCTTGCGGAGGGTTAAAGCGATGGCGGATCCCGTGATCGATCCTCTCGCGGTGGTGCGGCCCGGAGCGGTCCTCGGGGAGAACGTGCAGATCGGCCCCTTCGCGTTGATCGAATCGGGAGCCGTGATCGGCCCAGGCTGCGTGATCGCGGCGCAGGCGGTGGTCCGCAACACGGTGACCTTGGGAGCGGGATGCCGGGTCGGGGAGCAGGCGGTGTTGGGCGGGGATCCGCAGGATCTCGGGTTTGATCCCGCCACGCCGAGCCGGGTCGAGATCGGGGCGGGAACTATCATTCGGGAGATGGTGACGATTCACCGGGCGACCCGACCGGGGGAAGCGACTCGGGTGGGAGCCCGCTGTTATTTGATGGTGGGATCTCATCTCGGGCACGACGCGGTGATCGGCGAGCAGGTGATCTTGGCCAATGCGGTCCTGTTGGCGGGCCACGTCGAAATGGGCGACCGGGTGGTCGTGGGAGGCGGCACGGTCTTTCACCAATTCGTCCGGGTCGGCACTGGGGCGATGGTGCAAGGTCTGAGTAAGTTTGGTCAGGACATCCCTCCTGGGACCTTGGCAGCCGAATACAATGGGGTCGCTGGCCTGAACGTCGTCGGCTTGCGGCGAGCCGGTTATGACGCAGCAGGGCGGGCGGCGTTGCGGGAGGTGTTTGATCTTTTTTATCGCCAAGGTTTGACGCCGACTCAATTCGTCGCCCAAACCTGCGACCGCGCATGGCCCGAACCCGCCGCCGCCTTCGTGGCGTTCATTGCAGCGGGATCGAAGCGTGGCTTTTGCCGATTCCTGAAAGGAGCGGCGGTAAAAGAACGCCGGAGGACAGATTGACCGCCGCCTTCCTCGGAAGGCGCTCCCCTTCACCCTGACGTCAAAGGTGAGGCGCGGCGTTAGCCGTTGCCTCCACCGCCTTGTTGTGCCTC
>CAZSPO010000518.1:0-2583 GCA_964608775.1 uncultured Chthoniobacterales bacterium
GCACCACCATCGCGGTGGCGACCTTGGTCAAGCTGGCAATGGCCAGGCGATCATCCTGCTCTTCCCGCAAGAGGATATGGCCGGATTGGGCGTCGACCACCAGGTAAGCGCGGGCACGACTCTGCGCCGCGGCATCGCCAGGGGCGAATCCGATGGATGCCAGGATCAAGAGGAGAAAGGTCAGACTGCGGCGGAGGCCGTTCGACATAAACGGAGCGGAGCATACCGGGAGGCTCCCGGTTGGCAATGGCGAAAATCCTTTGGCAAGCGCCGAGCCGAACTCCTCAGTTTTTGGCTCCCGCTCGTTTACGGAGATTCGCGTCGAGGAGCTTTTTCCGCAGGCGTAAATGGTGCGGGGTCACCTCCACGTATTCGTCGTTCGCAATGTATTCGAGCGATTTTTCCAGGCTCATCTTGACGGGAGGGGCGAGCTGAATGCCTTTGCCGTCACCGGACGACCGCATATTGGTCAACTTTTTGGTCTTGCAGGGATTGACCGGCATATCGTCCGACCGGGAATTTTCGCCGACGATCATGCCGTCGTAGATTTCTTCCTGGGGCGCGATGAAGAGGCGGCCGCGGGATTGCAGGGCGTCGAGGGCGTAAGCGGCGGAGACCCCGTTTTCCATGCTGACCAGGACGCCGTTGTTGCGGGTCGGGATTTCGCCTTTGTGCGGGCCGTATTCTTTGAAGAGATGGGACATGATGCCGTGACCTTTGGTGGCATTGGTCAGATCGGTTTCGAAGCCGATGAGGCCGCGGGTGGGGATGATCGCCTGCACGGTGACCGTGCTGGTTTGGTGTTCCATGTTAATGATCTCGGCTTTGCGAGCGGCGAGGGATTGGAGGACATCACCGAGGTTTTCGTTGGGGACATCGACGAAGAGGGTTTCGAGCGGTTCAAGCACTTCATCCGAGGGGCCCTGTTGAAAAATCACCTCGGGCCGGGAGACTAGCAGTTCGAATCCTTCCCGGCGCATTTGTTCGACGAGAATGGCGATTTGCATTTCTCCGCGGGCTTTGACTTCGAAATGGCCGGCCGTGTCGGTGTCACCGACTTCGAGGGCGACATTGGTGCGGGTTTCCCGGATGAGCCGTTCGCGGATTTGGCGACCGGTGAGCAGTTTGCCATCCCGTCCGACGAACGGTCCGTCGTTCACGCAAATCCGCATGCTAATCGTGGGCGGATCGATTTGCATGAAGGGGAGGGGGGGGCGTTCTTCGGTGTCGGTGAGGGTTTCGCCGATGAAGGCGTCTTCAAACCCGCAGAGCCCCACGATATCGCCTTCGCTCGCATGTTTCGTTTCGACTTTGGCGAGGCCTTCGTGGGTGAAAATGGCGGTGACACTAGCCCGTTCGCGGCGACCGTCCTTGGCGATGCGCACGATGCTGTCGCCCACGCGGACCCGGCCACTGACAATCCGGCCATAAGCAATCCGACCGAGGTAATCGGAATAATCGAGGTTTGAGACCAGGAATTGAAAATACGCAGCGTCGGACTTCGGAGGCGGGGGGATATGCTCGAGGATCGCTTCGTAAAGCGGCTCCATGGTGGTGCTCTCTTCGTGAATTTCTTTCATGGCATAGCCATCTTTGGCCGAAGCATAAATCACGGGAAAATCGAGCTGTTCGTCATTCGCCTCCAGGTCGACGAAGAGATCAAAAATCATATCGAGCACTTTGTGGGGGCGGGCGTTTTCCCGGTCGATCTTGTTGATGACAACGAGCGGTTTCGCCCCATTTTCCAGGGCTTTTTTTAAAACAAATTTCGTCTGCGCCTGCGGCCCTTCGTAGGCATCCACGACCAATAAGACGCCGTCGATCATTTTCATGATTCGCTCCACTTCTCCCCCGAAATCGGCGTGGCCCGGGGTGTCCACGATATTCACATGATAATCTTTATAGCGGAACGCTGCGTTTTTGGCCCGGATGGTGATGCCCTTTTCCCGTTCCAGATCCATGGAATCCATGATTCGATCTTCGGAGAACTCGGCTTGATTGGTGCGAAAGGTGCCCGCCTGTTTGAGCAGTTGGTCGACGAGCGTGGTTTTGCCATGGTCGACGTGTGCGATTATGGCGATGTTGCGGATATATTCCATAAGAAGGTGGGCGGTCAGAGCGCGGGAATATGGGGAAAGCACCCCGACACGTCAACGCTCCCGAACAGTTCCTTTTCCCAGATCGGTCAGCGATGTTTCTCGGCGAGCTGGAGGGCCGCCCGCGCTTTTTTGTCGTCCGGATGAAATTCCAACACCACCGCAGCCGCCGCTGCCGTCCGGGGCCAGTCCTCCCGCTCCCGCATTTGCTCAAGCAAAAAATCTGGCAGCTCCCGGTCCATCGGATTGATCAGGAGCACGCTCCGGCCACAGGCGATAGCGGCGTCCAGCTTGTTTTGGTGGTAAGCCGTCAACCCAAGTGCTGCCCAGGTGCGGGGGAAAAAGGCGTTGGCCATGAGGGCGCGTTTCAGATGTTTCTCGGCTTCTTCATATCGGGCCAACTCCAGATTGCGCCGACCCAGAATGGTGTGTGCCATCGGATGTTCCGGATCCATGGCCAACGCCCGCGCGCAGAGAGCCCAGTCGT
>CAZSPO010000519.1:0-2578 GCA_964608775.1 uncultured Chthoniobacterales bacterium
AGGCGGCGGATTCATGGGGAGGCGGGGTCGGAGGTTGCGAGGCGGGTGGTGAGGCAGCGTTCGGCTTCGACGATGGCTTGGAAACGCCGGCAGTCGGCGGACGGGGTTTCACTGATGATGGTATAACGATAAGCCCGCCAGCCCCGCATTTCTTCGCGGGCATTATGCAGGCGGATCGCGAGTTGGGCGGCATTTTCCGTTCCGCGACTGAGGAGTCGGTCGCGGAGCGCCTCAAGCCCTGGGGGCATCAGGAAGATATCGCAGAGTGCCCGGACGACGGCCGGGTGGCGGCTGGCCCGGATTTGCACCGCTCCTTTTGTGTCGATATCAAGAATCACATCCTGCCCGGCGGCCAGGGAGGAAACGACGGGGCCGAGCGGTGTTCCATAACGAAATCCATGCACCTCGGCGTGCTCCAGGAATTTTCCTGCCCGCACCCGATCGTCAAACGCTGCGGTGGAGAGAAAGTGGTAATCCCGCCCGTCCACTTCGTCCGCCCGAGGCGGTCGGGTCGTGCAGGAAACGCTATACTGAAGGCCTGCCGACGGCATGACCGTGCGGAGGAGCGTCGTCTTGCCGGCTCCGGACGGGGCGGAGAGAAGGAATAAAATGCCGTGGCGGGAGGGAGCGCTACTCAATGTTCTGGACCTGTTCGCGGATCTTTTCGACTTCGGCTTTGCAATGGACCACGCACTCCGAGAGGGCGGCGTCGTTTGCTTTGACGGAAAGCGTATTGAATTCGCGCGCGAGCTCTTGCGCAAGGAAATCGAGCAACCTTCCCGGAGTCGGCTCTTCGCTCATTTTTTGCTCGAACCGATCCAGATGCAGCCCGGCTCGGGTTAATTCTTCGGAAATATCCGAGCGATCCGCGAAATGGGCGACCTCGCGAAGGAGTCGATCTTCATCGAGTTCCACGCCTTCCAGCGCTTGGGTCATTCGTTGGGTCAGGGCTTCGCGATGGCGGACGGCGACGCTCGGGGCGTGGGCGGCGATGATCCCGAGCTGTTCCCGCAGGAAAGCGAGACGGGTGCGGCAATCGGCAGCGAGGGCTGTGCCTTCTGCTGCTTGCATGTGGCGGAGGGCGTCGAACGCCTCGGTGAGCACGCCGGTCAGCAACGGCCAAACCCGTTCCGGTTCGTCAATCGTGCCCCCCCCGTCGGAGCGGAGGACTCCGGGCACCCGGAGCAGCGCTTCCATGGTCACCCCCCCGGTCAGATCGAGTTCGTGGGCCAATTGCTGGAGCACCCGAGCAGCCGAAACAGCGGCGTTGCGGTCAATGCCAGAGCCCCCCGCCTCCTGGTCGGTGGCTTCTAACTCGACCGTCACCAAGAGGCGACCGCGAGAAAAGCCGGGGAGGAGCCGTTCCCGGATGCGCGGTTCAAAAACGGCATATTCCCGGGGTAACTGGATTTGCAGATCTTGTTGGCGCCGGTTCACGGCGGCCATGCGGACGCGGACCCGCCAATTGTCCGCCGCTCCTTCCGCCTGTCCGAATCCGGTCATGCTAAACATAAGGGACAAAGTAAGCGGGCACCCCCCCGCCCTGCAAGCGAGGCGAAAGAAGGTGGAGAAAAGATCGGCCCGGCTGGCGCAACGTGACAGGTTTCCCCGGACCTGACTCGTGCGGAACTCCAACCGGGCCTCACTTTTGTTTCCCCGTTAGATAACACAAACAACAAAAGGGCTGTTAAGCACTGGCCATGCCAACTTTTGCTTCCTGTGACTTTTCCGAGCTAAAGCGGGTTCTCTCCCTCTTAATTCCCATCGTTTAGACCGACGGGCCAACTGGGCCGGAACGAAAAGAGACGAAAAAGTTACAAACTGGACGGAATTCACCAACTCCGATACGGCTCACGCATGCCACCATTTTTCCGCCGCCGCTGGGTTCTCTGGACGGCATTTATCGTGTGGTGGCTCCTGCTGCTCCTGCTCTCCTCTCTCTCCAGCTCAAAGTTGCCGCCCGGGCCAGTCATTCCGCACTTCGATAAAATTATGCATTTTGGCTATTTTTTCGTCGGCGGCAGCCTGCTTACCTCGGCACTTTTTTGGTCGTTCGCCCGATTGGGGCGCTGGTGGCGATTGGGCCTGGTTCTGTTGGTGATCACCGGCATCGGGTGGCTGGATGAGTGGTGGCAGAATCATACCCCCGGAAGGAGTGGGGGAGATCGCGGCGATTGGATCGCGGATATTGCAGGGGGATTCAGTGCTGCATTACTTTTCACCTATGTCCTGCCCCGATCCCGACACGGCCACCTCCCGAATCCGGGACCTGCGCGAAGCGCTTGAGCGGCATAACCGTCTCTATTACGACGAAGCCGCTCCGGTCATTTCCGACCAGGAATACGACGCGCTCTACCGCGAACTCGCCGATCTCGAAACCGCTTTTCCGCAATTCTGGCCTTTTCCGTCATAGCCGCCACGAGCCGTTTTGAGCAGTGCTGGAAAGGGAAAATCGCTGGGTATATGGTCGACATCAGAGTCCTTCTCAATCGCCGTAAAGCGGGCGGTACGGATTCCTAGTTCGGCGAAAAACGTCTTCTCGGCGATGCGGTCTTGCGCCACTTCCAGCGCCCGCGGC
>CAZSPO010000520.1:0-1452 GCA_964608775.1 uncultured Chthoniobacterales bacterium
GACCGAGGTGGGTCAGGGAGACTATGCGACGGTGCCGATGGAGGAATCTTTCGGCCAATGGACCTTGCCCGACACCGCGAGCGCCCTCAGCTTCCTGCCGCCCGAGGCGGGTGAATATTATCTGGTGGTTGAAAGCCGCGATTCAGACGATCAACCGTTGATTGCCGGGCTGTTGTTTGATGTGGCAGGAGAAAGCGGGGGCGATCCGGAATGGACCTCGGAGAAGCCATTCGTCGTCGATCTCGCTGCGGACCGTCCGGATTATCAGCCGGGGGACACCGCTCGGATTTTGGTGAAAGCCCCTTTTGAAGGGCGGGCGCTGGTGACGGTGGAGCGGGAAAATGTGCAGGAACATTTCGTCACGACCCTCACGGGAGACGCCCCGGTGATCGACGTGCCGTTGCAAGCGGCGGACACCCCCAATACCTTCGTCTCCGTCGTCCTGATCCGCGGCAGCGCAGCCAGCCCCACCCCATGGCCGGTGCCCGAATACCGGGTCGGAATCATTCGCTTGCTGGTCCGGGATCCGGCTCTGGAATTGCGGACGGGGCTCACCTTGAATCAACCCGAGTTTGAACCGGCCCAACCGGTGCAAAGCCGCGTCGTCATCACCGACGCCGACGGTCGCCCGGTGCCCGGAGCGAATGTCACCCTCTACGCCGTCGACGAGGGGGTGCTCGCCCTGACGGCTTATGCGACGCCGGATCCGGTCCGCTTTTTCTATCGGTTCCGCCCCTTGTTCGTGCAGACCGGCCTGACGATTCCGACGTTGCGCGAGGAGAATCCGGATGCGTTGGCTTACTGGAACAAAGGCTACACCATTGGGGGCGGCGGGATGGAGTTCGATCCGGCGCAACTCCGGACCAACTTCGCGGCCCTCGCTTATTGGTCGGTCGATTTGGAAACGGACGCGCGCGGGGAGGCGACCTCCACCTTCACCGCCCCGGATTCGCTCACGCGGTATCGTGTGATGGCGGTGGTGCAAGAGGGAGCGGCCCGCTTCGGATCGGGCCAGACGACGTTCGCCGTCCGCAAACCCTTTATGTTAAAGCCAAGTCTGCCGCGGTTGACCCGGGTGGGCGACCGGTTGATGGCGCGGGCGCTGCTGCAAAACACCACGGACCAGCCGGGTTTGGCTGAGGTGCGGTTGCAGGTGGCGGGGCCTGCTGAGCTGGATGGGGAGGCCACCCAGGGGGGGATCGCGGTGCCGGCCGGCGGCTCGGCTACGGTCGATTTTCCGGTGGTCTTCACGGGCCGGGGCGAGGTGCAATGGACTTGGCAAGCCGGGCTTACCCTCCCGGACGGCACGGTGGAACAAGACGGGATGCGGTCTGAAACCCTTTGCCGCCGGGTGATTCCCCTGCCCGCAGCATCCACATCGTAGTCCGCACTCTGGACCAGGTTGAGGATGATGTTTTCCACGTCTTCGCCCACATAGCCCGCCTCGGTCAG
>CAZSPO010000520.1:1462-2577 GCA_964608775.1 uncultured Chthoniobacterales bacterium
CGGGTGACATCGAGATTCGGGTAGCGCTTTCAAACAGCCGGATGATTGCGTTGCGGGAAGGGGTCGAGCATTTGCTGGTCTATCCCTTCGGCTGTGTCGAGCAAACCACTTCGAGCACCCTGCCCTGGCTGGTCTTTGGGCCGTTGCGGGAGATTTTGCCCGATCTGCGGCTGGATGAGGCAGAACTCGACCGCAACATTACCCGGGGTCTGGCCCGGCTTTGGAGCATGCAAACGCGGGATGGCGGGCTGGCCTATTGGCCGGGGGGTCAGGAGTCGATGCTCTGGGGGTCGGCTTACGCGGGGATCGCGATCGCGATGGCTTATGAAAAAGGGTTGCAACCGGGCGGCGACGCGTTGACCCGGTTTATCGAGTATCTCCAAAAGAACCTGCGGACGAGCGGAGAAACGACCGAGCAGGAAACGCTCGACGCCCAGGTGATGGCGGCGTATGCGCTGGCGAAACTGGGTCAGCCCGAGCACGCCTATCATGAGGTGCTGTTTCAACGACGCGAAAATTTGGGGCCAGAAGCCCGGCGCTTTCTCGCCCTGGCGATTCTGTCGGCAGCAGGCCCGCGGCCGATGGTGGAGACGTTGTTGGATGAACCGGTGAAAGCCGGAGGCCCGCTGAACTGGTTCGGCTCACCGACCCGGTTGCGCGCCCTCGACCTGCTCTGCCGGATCGGGCTGGGCACGCCGCGCGAGCAATTGGAGCCCGCTTTTGAATCCTTGCTCGGTCTGCGGGAACAGGGCGCTTGGGTCACCACGCAGGGGAACGCTTGGGCGCTCCTCGCTGGTCTCGCCTTCGAAGCCGCCGATCCGCAAGCCGGCCAACCGGTCGAAGCGACCCTCATCTGGCAGGGAGAACGACAACCGATCCGCGTCGGCGGCGGAGAACCCGCCACGGTGATTGCCAATTTCCAAGGGGGGACGCTCGCGCCGGATAGCTTGCAAGTGGAGCTCCCTGCGGACCGTCGGCTTTATCCCGAGATTCGGTTGCAAGCGGCCCTCGACAGCCCCGACCGCACCGCCGCCAAACAGAATGGGTTTAGCTTGGCCCGAAGTTATACCCGGCTCGAACCGGACGGCACCGTGGCCACGAATCAACAGCTCAGC
>CAZSPO010000521.1:0-2575 GCA_964608775.1 uncultured Chthoniobacterales bacterium
ACAAATTCAAGCCCTTTCTCAATGGCCTTAATCTCGACAAGAGTTGTAACATTCTCTATAACGCTATGTATATTGAAATCGATGTTTTCTATTTCAAGCTTGCCTGCTTCTATTTTTGAAAAATCAAGAATGTCATTTAGGATGCCAAGCAGGGCATTGGCTGAGTTTTCTATCTTGGCTATGTAGTCAAATTGTGCTGGCGTAAGCTCTGTCTGTTTGGCTAAATAGGTCATCCCGATGATGGCGTTCATTGGGGTGCGGATTTCGTGGCTCATATTGGCCAGGAAATGACCTTTTGCCCGATTGGCAGCATCAGTTTCGCTGATTTTCTCCTTGATCGTCTTCAGCATGATCAGGATGGATCCCTGGAGACGGGCCAGTTCGAACGGTGCTCCTGGCTCCATGATCACCTCCATCTCTCCGGAAGCGACCTGATCCGCAGCCCGGGTCAAACGGTTCAGGGGCAGAATAATCGATCTTGCAAGGAAGAATGCCGCAAGTCCGCCGATCAGCAGAAAAAGAACGCCCACTAACATCACGACCTGCAGGTGTTGATTGTTTTCGGCATCGAGAAGAGGCCCCAAGGCTTCCAGTTCTTCGTGTACTGAAGAGTCTATGTCCTTGATGTTTTCAACGATCGCCGGGCCGAGTTGGTCCAGGGTGCCGGAAACGATTTGGTTCCGTTCCAGTATCAAAGCCGTCGCTTCACGCGCTTTTTCGAGATACAGCTTGCTCGCCTTGCGCACGGTGATCAGTGCCTTGCGCTCCTCAGGTGTCCGCAGCAGGCTCACCAGTATCCGCATAACATTTTCAAGATCGCGAAACGCTTCATCGAGCTTTTCAATAAGGATTGGATCATTGGTATCCAGAAAGGTGGCCCCGTAAAGCCTGCCGGAAAGCAAATGGCCCAAAGCGTTCCAGCTGTAATAAGTGATGCCGATATCGCCCCGGTCATAGGCGTCATTGATCAGGCTCTTCAAGGTTTTGATCATGTCCTCTCCGAGGCTGCGCGCTTCGTACACTAATTTTTCGCTTCTTTCCTGGAGGCTGTTGATCTGGGAGAATGCGCGGCCGTATTCTTCATGAGCCGCCTGGGCACGGGTTAGCATGGCGAGACGCTCCTGGTTGTCTATCGCCGCCTTGGCCTTGTCGAGTTCCCGCACGGTCTCCTCGTGAATCTTCCGGTACGCGAGGAGGGAGCTTTTTTTAGAGGTGATGATGAAATCATTGGCGCTTACCCGCTCCCGGAGAAATCTGGCATGCAGTTGGGATGCAAAGGAAGCGTCCCGGGCCAGCTCCCGGTACTGGAAAAAGCCCTGTGATGCACGTTCCATGGCGAGATAGGCTGATACGGCCATGACGGTCATCAGTGTAAGAAGAATAAAAAATGCTAAACCGATGCGTTGTTTAACGGACATGACGGAAAGAGGCCTTTTATATGAATGGACGGATCGAGGTTATCGGTTGAAGATCGGTGTGAATCCTCTGGGACCGAATTGGTGTTCAAAGGAATACTGGTCGATGTTCTTCAGGGTGATGACCGGGATGAGGGGCCCGGATCGAAACGGAAAATCCTCACCGGCTTGCTTCCCGTTGAGAATGTCGACCAGCATGCCCACAGCGATTCTTGCCTGGTCGACAGTCATGTCTGATGGCGCTGCGGCGATTCGCCCCGCCCGGATCTTGTCATAGACGGGAGGCGTGATATAAGTGGCCACGATTTGGGTCTGAAGGCCGGATTCCGACAAAAGATCCGCCGCGACATCTGCGGCAACGGCATTGCCCACGACAAAATCGAGACCCGGATTGTCCGCGAGGCCTTTTTGAACAAGCGATGTCTGTGTCTTGGCCTCGGTATCTCCCCATAGTACATCCGCAATTCGAATGGCCGGCTCGGTAAATTCCGTTGCCGCCTGGAATCCTTCAAGCGTCTCATCGGCCCAGCCCGATCCCTGAGGGCCTGGGAGAAACAGAACAGAGATCTCTTCTTTTTCCCCGGCCTCCACCTGTTCGGTCACAAACTCCCCCGCGTAGAACCCCATGTCGTAAAAGGAAACCATCGCTTTTGCCGCTATGGTACCCGCCTCGATATCGTTGATTACCTCGACCACGGGGATCCCCTGTTCCGCTATCTCCTCCACCAGGTCGTTGTTGCCGCTATAACTGATGGATGCGAGGATAATGCCGTCCACTCCAGATGCGGCAAGTTGTCGGAGTTGTTCCTGCTGAACCGCCAAATTGGTATATCCGCCCGCCTCCACCAAGTGTACCGAAGCGCCCACCCTCTCCGCCTCATCCATGATTCCGTAATTAACAGCAAGCCAGTAGGCATCCTTCAACTGGGGAAAGGAAACGCCGATCCGCCAGGTTTTCATGCCTTTCTCCGATCTCTTCCATGTTTCAATCTTTGGGCCCCGAAGGCTGAGTGCGTTGCGACCGCTTTTTTTTGTTGCCGTGTCATACTTGCCGTAAAAACTGGAGACTTCGATATCGGGAATCTCGGCCGCGCCGGCGTATCCCGTCAACATGAAAACGCAGCACCAGAGGAGAAGAGCCGGAAGAAAACCTTTACGCG
>CAZSPO010000522.1:0-2573 GCA_964608775.1 uncultured Chthoniobacterales bacterium
GGGTTGGGGTTGGGGTTGGTTGATCGGAAGACCTCTCCGATATAGGGGAACTTAGCGGGGGTTTGTTACCAGGATGTTACCGGGATGAAGTTTGTGGTTCTCCTCCGGAATCGTCCGGTGGCGTAAAGCGATAGCCGAACTCCCGGATGGTGTCGATCATCCCGTGTGGGGCAGCCCCGGAAAGTTTCCCGCGGAGCACGGTGACAAAGCGGTCGACCGTCCTTGGCCCGGCCTCGAATTCTCCTCCCCAAACTTCCCGGAGCAGTTCTTCGCGACTCAGCGCCCGGCGGGGATGAGAGGTGAGATAGTCGAGCAGCGCGAATTCCCGGGGGGAAAGCCGGATTTCCTCGCCGTCCGGACCAAAGAGCCGTCGGGTGTCGCGATCGAGGGAAAAGCCGCCGAAGCGGGAATGGAGAGGACGACGGCTGCGCCCCCGGCGGAGCAGGGCCTCGGCGCGCGCCAGCAGTTCACGGATGCCAAACGGTTTGGTCACATAACCATCCGCCCCGGCTTCCAAGCCGCGGACGATGTCAGGTTCCTCATCTCGGGCCGTGAGAATGAGGATTGGCACCGAGCGGTCCTGCTCTCGAATCTCACGGCAGACCTCGAAGCCATTCCTCAGCGGGAGCATGAGATCGAGCAGGATCAAATGGGGGCGGAAGGTCCGGGCCAAGTCTGCTCCGGCGGGTCCGGTGCAGGCGGTGGCGACCGAAAACCCGGCATCTTCGAAGCTGTCCTTCAAGCCTCGCAACATCGACGGGTCGTCTTCGATTATGAGAATCCGTTCCATGAGTTAGGTTTTGGGAAAATAGAGACGAAACCGGCTGCCGACCCCTTCGGCGGAATCTAGTTCTACCCGACCGCCATGCGCTTTCATCACGTGCCGGACAATCCCAAGTCCAAGTCCGCAACCTTCGGAGGAGCGGGAGAGGGAGTTGCTGCCTTGTTGAAACGGCGCAAAAATCGTCTTTTTCGCTTGGGCCGAGATGCCGCAGCCGTTGTCGGCGACTTCGACCACCGTGCCTCCCCCGGCTGCTCGCTGGGCGGAGAGTCGGATTTTTCTTGGCGGGGAACTGTATTTCATCGCGTTGTCGACGAGGTTGCCAATGGCCAACAACAGCAGGGTGCGGTCGCCATGCATGGGCGGGCAATCGGGGGCCACCTCCACCCGCCAATCGGTGTCGGGTTGCTCTAGCCATGAATGCCACGGACGCGCCGCCTCTTCCAGTAGGGCCTTCGGCTCAATCGATGCCGCCCGCAATTGCACGCCCCCCATTTCAAATCGTGCGAAGGAGAGCAAATTCTGCACGGTGCGGGCCAGTCGTTCGTTTTCTTCCCGCAACAGCCCGAGGTATTCGGCCAGGACGGTCGGATCGGGAGCCCGCCGATTTCCCAACGTCTCCAGCAGCACCCGGGAGGCCGCGATGGGCGTCCGTAATTCGTGTGCCAAGACCGCTAAAGTGGTCAGTCGTCGGCTTTGAAGCCGAAGTTGTTTCAACACTTCGTAAGCCGCCAAAATGCTGATGCCGAGAATCACCGCCCCCAGCACGACCGCCGCCCAAAGGTAAAAGCGGGCTTGCTGCTGAAATTCGCTTTGCCAGAGACTCGGCTCAAAATCGACCGCCGTCCGCCACCCCGGCAGCCAATCCCCGGCCGGAGCTACCAATCGCACGCTGCCGTTACCGGTCGGCTCAGGGTCGCCGGGGAGCAGGATGGCAATTTCCGATTCGCCGCCAAAGCCCCGTTTCACTCCCCCTGCCAGCTGTTTCCGCAAGGCGTCGGCTCTTTCCACGAGCACCACCGGCTCCGGGGTGAAAGGGGGGCGAATCACGACTCCGAACAAGGACCGGTCATGATCCAAGGTATGCCAGCCGGGTCCCCGGTCTACGAGCTCGGAGGCCGCTTCCCACGCTTCTGCTGGGATTGCAGACGAACGAGGTTCTTTTGAGACCGTGGGGAAAACGGCCACCACTGCCAGCGCTTCGCATGCTGTCCGGAACGCCGCTTCATTTTCCGCTTCCATCAGCGGCTGCAACCGGTTGCGGAGTTGTTCGCTGGCGGCGGTTGTCACCAGCCGAAGATGACTTTCATAGAGGGCGACCGTTTCATTGTTGATCTGGATTCGCTCCGACTCGAGCGATTCAAACATAAAGCGGAACGCGATCACCGCCGGCACGAACGGGAGGAGAATCAAGAGCAGGAGCAGCGCCCGCAGTTGTCGGGGGTGAAACTGATAATTAATATCGAGCATCAGCGCGGGTTGCCGGGGCGTTTTGGCCGACGGGTGGCCGCCACTCGGGCATCGAGATCGCGGTCAGCCGTTTCGATCCGCAGGCGCAACATCTCCGCCGAGATAAATTCTCCGCCGAGCGAATGCACCGTCAACTGTTCCTGCCGGTCGTCAGTGGCCACGACCAGTCGGGCTTTTGCTGCGTAGCGGGCGACCAACCGTTCGATCACGGCGTCGGCGGTCGAACTGCCGGCCGCGTAAAAAATTTGAATCCCTCCCGGTTCGCTAACCTCATGCGAGCGGGGGCCGGTGCCATCATAGACGAGAACGACTTTTGTCCCGG
>CAZSPO010000523.1:0-880 GCA_964608775.1 uncultured Chthoniobacterales bacterium
CGGGCCGGTCGGTTTGGAAGGTTTCTCCGGTTTCCCTGCCGTGGCGTTGGCCTTGGAGCCGTCGGGCAGGGGGGGGGCGGATTTTTTCGCGGGATCATCCGATTCGTCAACCGTCTGAGAGGGAGGCGGGAGGGGAGCGGGCGGCGGTCCCGTGCGGGAAGGCGGCAAGGGCCGGGGAACGGGAGCAGGCTCGGAGGGGGCAGGAGTGGTTTTGCCAGCTAGTGGGCGGGGTTGTTCAGCAGGGGCTTTACCGGATTTTTCTTTGGGGGATTCTTCTTTGGGAGATTCTTTGGCTGCCGGCGGAGTTGAAGTCGCGATGGGTGCGCCGTCGTTTTCAGTCGCTGGGGTGGCTTTCGATTTCTCTGAAGTCGGTTTGGGTGAAGATGGCGGTTTTGCGGGGCTCTTGGCAGGGGTGGCAGCTGGCGGGCTCGAAGCTTGGTTGGGCGGGATTGTTGAGGCGTCGGGTTCCGCAGATTTCGCAGAAGAAAAGGTGTCTGGACTGCGGGAAGAATCGGCGGCGGCAGGGGGTTCTGGGGGCGGTTCGGGAGCCTCGAAGTAATGGCGAGCGAGCGAGGCGAAATCGAGATCGCCCCACCCTTCTTTCAGCCCTTCAAACAAAAGGGAGCGGGTCACATCGGTGACGGGCAACTGGAGCCCGACTCGTTCACCCGCCCGGACCGCGTGCTGCATATCCTTGAACATATGTTTCAAGGTGAAATGCGGTTCGAAATCCTGGCTGAGAATGGCGGGGAGCTTCATGCCAATCAGGGGGCTAGCAGCTCCGTGCGATTTCATCGCCTGCGCGAATTTGGAAGGGGCGATACGCGAAGCGGCGACCAAGGCGAGTGCTTCCGTGGCGGCCTGCACTTGGGCAGCTGCG
>CAZSPO010000523.1:890-2571 GCA_964608775.1 uncultured Chthoniobacterales bacterium
TTGAGCAGGGAGGCCTCCCCGATCTTTCCGAGGTGAAGAATTTCCTTCGAGGAAACCGCCAGGGTTGGCCGGACCGACTCCAGCACCGCGAGATCGCCCCCAATGAAATAGACAAGCTGGGCCGTCTCCGCCGCCACCCGACTCCCGGTGAACGGGGCATCCAAAAACCGGGCACCGCGTCGTTCGACTGCCTCGGCGGCTCTCCGGGTGGTTTCCGGGCTGATCGTGGCGTGGCAGACAAAGATGTGCGCGGGGGTTAGCGCCTCCCCGAGCTGGTCAATCAACCCAAGCACAGCGTCGTCATCGGAGACGAACACTTGCAAGATTTGGGCCGACTCTGCCACGGCGACCGGGGACCCGAGAAAGCACGGTTCCCGACGGGGGGACCGGTTCCAAACAAAAACGGAATGGCCAGCCTGGCGCAGGACGCCGGCGACCCGGGACCCAATGACACCGAGGCCGATGACACCAACCTGAAGACGGGATCGACGCGACATGAGGAGAAGAGAACACGAGACAGGGCAATCTGCCCACAAAATGCAAGCCCGCGATGCCGCGAGTTGCGGGGGAAATCAATGGCCGGGAGCCCGCACGACGCCGGCTTCCAACTCGCGAGCACGCTGGGAGACGATCTGCGAAGCGATTTCATCGATCATTTGTTCCAGCAACCGCCGGAGATGAGTGCCGGGCCGGTAATCCGCTGGGGCAATATGTTTCACCCGACCGGCGTGGGCCACGAGTTGGTAACATTTCGCGAAACTGCGGCGATCTTCGGGGTTGTAAACGGCGATCGCGTGGCCCCCATTTCGGGCCATGATGGTGAAGCAAGGGACATCGGTCGGGCCGTCGCCCACGTAGATCATGTGTTCGAATGGGATCGGGCGGAGCTCAGGTGCCATGTGGTCATTCACATCCTCGGCTGGATCGAGCAATCCTTTGTTGATCCGGAATAAGAACTGCGTTTTTTGGGTGTGACTGATGACACGGCTCGGGAAGGCGATGCGGCCTTCGGCATCCTCGGCGTATTCACAACCGAAGAGCGCGCGGAACGCCGACCGCAGGGGGCTCCCTTCGATGATGGCTTTGAGACCCGAGGAGACCACATAGAATTCCACCTGGATGCCCATGGCTCGGTGTTCGGGCGAGAGCGTCTCGGCGGCGAGTTCGGCCAGGGCATCGGGCAGGCCGGGGTAAAAAGTGAGCCCCGCGCCGAGCCGAGCCAGGGCAGCGTTGGAGGGACGATCCATGGCCAGGGCATCGAGGATCGCTTTCATGTAAGCGAGCTCACTATCGAACCCCTGTTCCCGCACGAGCCGCCCGCATTGTTCCCAAAAGCGGACGGGATCAATCCCAAACGCAGGAAACAACACATCATCCTGCATGTAACGCGGGCTGAGTGTTTGATCGTAATCGAAGACTAAAGCGATTGTCGTTTGTGGAACGGCCATGGTCGGTCAGGGGAACAGCGTGGTGAGCGCGGGGGCAAGCGCGGGATGTTGAAAGGAAAAACCCTCGGCCAAGGCCCGGCTCGGCACGGCTCGCACACTATCCAGCAGCATGTGCGAAGCCTCGCCCATCAGCGTGCGCAACAGGGGCGCAGGAAGGGGGAGGAGAGCCGGACGACGGAGTACCTTCGCCACGGCCTGGGTAAAATCCTGATTGGTCACTGGCTCGGGAGCGC
>CAZSPO010000524.1:0-2567 GCA_964608775.1 uncultured Chthoniobacterales bacterium
CGGTCTGGATGAGCGAGGCCCTACCCGTCACTGCGGAGATCGAGTGAAATGCCTGTCTATGTTTAGGCAACCATCCCTCGAACAGAAGAGAAGCAACCAGAGTGCTTCGAGGTCTACCAGTCCATCAAGGCTGATCCCTTACAGGTGCATCCAAAAACGGGAAATCCGGAATAAAGCACAGCTCCTCGGGTGGTGACTGCTGTGGAACCTGCTGAATCAATTCTTCTACGATGCCTTTACGAACGATGACTTCTGTTGATAATAAAACACTGGATCGTCTCGCCATTTCGATGGCAGTCGTTTGTGGTATTCATTGTTTGGTGACGCCCATTTTGCTAGTGGCACTTCCGATTATCGCGACGACGTTCTGGGTGGATGAAAACTTTCACCTTTGGATGCTTTTATTGGTTATTCCTACAACGAGCTTTGCCGTGTGGAGCGGTTGCCGCCGACACAAAGATAAGTTCGTTGTAACCGCAGCTGCGCTTGGGCTATGTATTTTGGTGACAGCGCTGATCGCGGAGAGAATTGAGCATTCCCATGCTGGAGCCGAGAACCACACGCATTTGACAGGAATTCCCGCTCACGCTAGCGACACTCTGGTCGCATTCGATGGGGCACAAGGCCATCTGGCTGGGGGCGGTTGCTGTGCCTTGCACCCGGCAAAACTAAGCTCTCTGAATCCCGACGAAGAAGAAACGCCCTATCACACGGCAACCGTACCATGGCATGCCGTTCTAAACACCTTAGGTGGATTTTTTCTTGTGGTGGGTCACACGCGGAATTTCCTGCTCTGCCGGAAAGATAATTGCTCGCACGGGTAGAATGTCTGTCAGACTATGGAGTTTCAGCTATTCAATACACTGACCCGAGAGCTTGAGGCAATTCGTCCTTCGGAACAGAAGGCACTTCGATTTTATTGCTGCGGGCCAACCGTTTATGGCCCCGCTCACATCGGCAATCTGCGCACCTTCGTGCTTCAGGATGTGTTTCGCCGAGTGGCCGAGTTCCTCGGAATGGAGACCTGCCATGTGCGCAACATCACTGATGTCGACGATAAAACTATCCGCGAGTCGCAAAAGGCCGGACTGCCACTTGCCGAGTTCACAGAGAAGTGGCGCAAAAAGTTTGAGGCAGACTGTGCCGCGTTGAACATTCTGCCGCCCTCCCACGCTCCGTCCGCCGTAGCCCACATCGAGGATCAGATTCGTTTGATCGAAAAGCTGATCGAAAAAGGGCACGCCTATGTAGCCGATTCTGGCAGCGTTTATTACCGAATCGAGTCGTTCGCTGACTACGGAAAGCTTTCGCGCCTGAACCAATTGGGAGTTCGCCAGAATGCATCCGAACGGTTGAATGATAGCGATGAATACGGAAAGGAATCCTGGCAGGATTTTGTGCTCTGGAAATCCTGGAAAGAGGAAGATGGCCCGAACCGCTGGGACAGTCCTTGGGGCTCTGGACGCCCTGGCTGGCACATCGAGTGCAGTGCGATGAGCATGCGTTACTTGGGCGAATCCTTTGACCTTCACTCCGGCGGGGTGGATTTGATCTTCCCACACCATGAGAATGAGATCGCCCAGAGTGAAGCGGCAACAGGAAAACCCTTTGTACGCCACTGGTTTCACATCGCACACCTGCGGGTTGAAGGCGAAAAGATGAGCAAGTCACTCGGCAATCTTTATACCTTGGAAGATGTCGAAGGTCGCGGAAATTTGGTTGCTTCTCTCCGTTACCTTTTGCTTTCCGCCCATTACCGGCAGCCTCTCAATTTCACCTGGGAGTCTCTCGCTGCCGTAGAGAGTTCGCTCAGGCGCATCTACCGCCACACAGAGGATCTGGAGTTTTCACCGACTGACAGGGGCCGACTTCAGAACATGGAAACCCAAGTTTTTTATCCGGTTATCGAGGCGCTCTGCGAAGATCTCAACACGCCCAAAGCCCTCGGTGCGCTCAACAGTGCCCTCCGAACACTTAATGAGAGCAAACAGCCGGAGCGAGAACCCATCCGGCGCGATTTAACACGGGTGCTTCAGTTGCTGGGTCTGCCTTCCAGCTTTGAGAATGAATCAAACCCTGTTGATATTCCAGATGAGATAGAAGCATTGGCCCGTCGGCGTGAACAAGCTCGCCGGACGAAAGCGTGGCAAGAGGCGGATGAACTCCGCGATGCCCTGCATGCACGGGGGTGGCAGGTGCGAGATACGACTGAGGGATTTGAACTCCGACCGGTAGAGGCCAACGCATGATTTCGAAGCTGATCCGAGGCGGATTGATGGCGATCATTCGCGGTTACCAACTCGTGCTCTCGCCCATGCTTCATGCTCTGGGAGGACCAGGGTGCGGCTGCCGTTTTTACCCGAGCTGCTCGAATTATGCCCTTGAGGCATTGCGCAGGCACGGGGTGATTCGCGGCCTTTGGTTAGCGGTTAAACGTATCCTGCGCTGTAACCCGTGGGGCGGTCACGGCTTCGACCCCGTTCCTTCACCATCCTCATCTTGGTCTGATGTGCTCGAAAACCGTCTCCGCAAGTGATCGCGATTTTATGCGCCGCGCGATTGAGATG
>CAZSPO010000525.1:0-2567 GCA_964608775.1 uncultured Chthoniobacterales bacterium
CCGTCAAAACGCGGAGCACCTCCCGCTCATCGAGACCGCGGCGCGCCGAACTCGCCCAGGGCACCTGGCCTGCCGGAGTCGCCGTCCTTTCCGGGCTCGGCTGGTTGCAACGACGCGGCAGGGCATTTCAACCCGGAGATCTCAGCGCATGCGTTTAGCCATCATCATGCCGTCCGGCACCGCTTGGGGTGGGAGTGAGGAAGCCTTGATTCAATTCGCCGCCCAGGCTAGCTCGGTTGGGGTGCAGGCATTGGCAATCACCCTGCTGGAGCCTGGCGAAATGGAGGACCGCCTCACCGCCACCGGAGCCGTTGTCGCGGTGCGCGAAGCGGGTCGTCTCCGCAACCCCCTTCGCTGGTGGCAGACGGTCCGGCGGTTGCGCCATGATTTTCGGCAGTTCCGCCCGGATGCCGTCCTCGGTTGGATGACCAAGGCCCATTGTTACGCCGCCCCTGCGGCCGCGATGGCGGGGGTGGCTTGTGGCTATTACCAAATGGGCCTGCCCGACGGGGGGCTGGTGGATCGTCTGAGCCGACTCTGGCCGGTCACTGGCGGCGTGATCGGTTGCTCCCGCTTTGTTGCCGAAGAACAAGCCCGCGCCATTCGTCGCCCGGTCGAAGCCGTCCGGCTGGCCATGGATCCCGCGCGTTTCGATCCGGAGCGGATGCCGGCTCCCGCTGCCATGCGTCGCCAGCTCGGTCTGCCGGAAGGGGGGCCGCTCATTGGGATCACGGGGCGTTTGCAGCGCTGGAAAGGGATGCATGTTTTCGCGGGAGCCCTCGCCCGATTACGGGAGCGGCACCCGGAGCTGCGGGGGGTGATTGTGGGGGGGACGCACGAGTGGGAGCCGGATTATCCCGAATTTTTAAGAAAAACCATCGCCTCGGTCGGGATGACAGACCGGATGATTTTAGTGGGACGCCAGCCTCACCCTGCCGAGTGGATGCAAGCCATGGATGTCTGTGTGCATGCTTCTGAGCGTGAGCCGTTCGGCTTGGTGGTGGTCGAGGCCATGGCGTTGGGAAAACCGGTGGTCGCCGCCATCCCAGGTGGCCCGTCCGAAGTGATCATCCCGGAGGTGACAGGCTTGCTCACCCCTTGGGGGGACGAGGCGGCCCTGGCGACGGCTATCGACCGGTATCTGACTGAACCCGATTTCGCAGCAGCGTGCGGTCGGGCGGCCCGCGAGGCGGCATTGGCCTATGGCCCGACCGAATATGCGGACCGTCTGGTGGCGGTGTTACGTCAATGGCCCTCTCGCTCGGAAAGGAGGGGGCGCTGACGCATGGATTGGATCGTCGCCTTTCTCATCGTCGCTCCGGCCTGCTGGCTGGCCCTTCGGCAATCGACTTGGTTGTTGGACTACAGCCTCTTTGTTTATGCGTTCAACCGAGGGATTCGGCGGATTGTGGATTATCAGAGCGGCGGATTTAATCCGTTCTCCCCTATCAGCCTGACCCCGTTACTGGTGGCCGGGCTACTTTTTTACGCATTTGCTTTGAATTGGCACCGGCTCGGAAAACCGGCTCAGCGGGTCATGCTCTGCTTCTACATCGCGATTGGATACGGCATGGGGATTGGGGTGATTTTCAATGGGCTGGGCTCGATCTATGCGGGGGCGGATTATCTTTCCCCGGTCTTCCTCCTTGGATACGCCGCCGCCATGCGGGTGCCGCCCCGCATCGCTGACCGCTGGATGTTGAGCGCCGCCTGGAGCGCGGTGGTGGTGGCGATTTACGGCTGGATTCAATATGTCTTTGTGCCGCCTTGGGATGCGTTTTGGATGCGGAGCGTTGGGTTCGTCGGGTATCTCGGCCAACCGGTGCCGTTTCAAATCACGGTCTTCTCTACCCTGGCAGAGCGTGGGCCAGCGGCTGCTCTGTTGGCGTTGACGGCTGTGCCGATGGTGCTCGTTCCCCGTTGGCGGACCCGGCTCGGTTGGCTGGCCGTCTTACTCGTCCTTTCCGCCATGCTGCTGACTCTTTCCCGGGGGGCGATGATTTTAGTGACGCTTGCCGTTTTGATTCATCCCATCTTGAACGGCGGACGTTCGGCCGGTCGGGTCTTGATCCTGGCGGTCTTGGTGGGGGTGGCGGCCAGCTTGCTCCTCCCGCTCTTGCCGGGGGCGGAGCGGTTGACCAAGCGTTACGAAACTCTGCAAAACATCACCGAAGACGGCTCCTTCCTCGGGCGGTTGGAAATTCTCACTTACGGCGTGGATCTCGTCCTCTCCAATCCCGTCGGATACGGCATCGGAGCCTCGGGACTCGCCAGCCGCATCACCTCCGGTCAGGTGAAGTCGCACGGGTTGATTGGTGACAATGGATACCTGGAACTAATGACCTCGCTCGGCTGGGTCGGGTCTGCCTTTTTGCTTGCCGCCTTTGTCCTGCTCTGGGGGCGATTCGCGGACCTCACTCGGGCGGGGGTGCGCGATGAAAGCGTCCTGCTCGCCCGGACCTATCTCGTCGTCTTCGCGGTCGCCATGTATTCGGGCAATTTTTTCTCGTGCATCTACATCATGTGGGTGGTGCTCGGTCGGGCGATCAGTCCCGTGCTTGCCCAGC
>CAZSPO010000526.1:0-2565 GCA_964608775.1 uncultured Chthoniobacterales bacterium
GCGAAGTGATGACCATGGCCGGGCTGGATCGGCAGATTGCATCGTTCGCCACGGCTCGAGCTGCGGTGGGAGCCCTTAAGTCAGGGCTTTGACCCGACTACCATGGACTTCGGCTAACCCCGATACTGGTGACTTAGGGAGAATAGCCTTAACCGCAGATTGACTCAGATTCTCGCCGATTTGGTTCATATAGGGCGGGATTTAGAAGACTTCTTCCTTCTCGAATCTCAAACGGTTTGCCAAACAGTCACGGGCAATTGTTTGAAAAGATCGGCGACCGGCCAGTGGGCGGAATGGTCGTCGGGAGAAGAGCGATCTTCCCCTTCCAAGACGGGTTGCCATCGGCGATGCACGAGCTCGGAAGGCAACTCGACAGCCGTGTCTCCCCAGGCGTCGCCTAGGCAGGGCCAACCGACCGTCCGGGCGGTGCGGGAAACCAGGGTGAGCACAGCCTGATTCTGAAACTGCCGGAGAAAGCCGACCGCCGAGTCAGCGTGGAGGCCGGAGAGGGTTAGCGGTTGATAATTGCCTTCGCGAAACAACGTTGGCATGGCGCGCCGCAGTTGAAGCAGCCGGTGCACGATTCCCAATTTGGGGAGTCCGCTTTTCCATTCCTCTTCAAAGAGACCAAAACCGTGTGCTTGAAAACGGGCTAACATCGTTCGGCGCAGGTCGTAATCGACCGGGCGCCGATTGTCCGGATCGACAAGGCTGAAATCCCACAGCTCGGTGCCTTGATAAAGATCAGGCACACCCGGAGCCATGAGTTGCAAGGTTTTTTGGGAGAGGGAATAAACCGCTCCGTATTTGGCGATCTCTCCGGCGAATGGTAGGAACGTTCGCATGAATCCGTTGCGCCGGACCGGTCGCAGCACCGCCTCGATGAAATCGGCCACGGCTTGATCCCACTCTTCATTGGATTGAATCCAACTGGTGTTTTCTTTCGCCTCCTTGAGGGCTTTTTGCATGTAAGCGCGAATCCGATCGACGTAGTTTTCCCGTCCGGCATCATCCATCGGCTCCAAAGGCCAGGTGCCCAACAAGGTTTGATAGAACAAGTATTCTTCATTGCGCGTCGGAGCCGTGACGCCTTCTAGCTCTTTCCGAAACCTCTCATTGCTCGACGCCCATCGTCGGATCGCCTGACGCCATTCGGTCGGCCACTCCGCAAGTGCGGCCAGCCGGGCGCGGACATCTTCACTCCGCTTGGTGTCATGCGTGGATAAAGCGGTCATCGCATGCGGCCATCGGGCCAGCCGCGTTTGTTGCGCCTCGTGGAAGTCGCCGGGCGGGCTGCCGAACTGCCCTGGTTCGCCTCCCACCTCATTCAGGGCAGTCAATCGGTTGTAGATATAAAATGCCGTGTCCTCCACCCCCTTCGCCATCACCGGGGCGCTAATTTGTTGAAACCGCATAACAAAATCTTCATGCGCCTGGATGGCTTCTTCGGGGATGTTCTCCGGTAGATGAAATTGTAGGATGCCGCCGACGAACTCAAAAATAGAGCCTTCCACGGCGGGGTTGCGGCGCCGCGCCCGGGCAACGGCGGCCATGATGACCCGCCGACTTTCGGGGTAGACGGGAGAGCCCGGGACTAAGTAAGTGCGATAAACGGGAAAACAAGCAATGACTTCGCGTACGGCGAGGGTCAGGGTGTTGAGGGTAAAATCTCGGTAGTAGCGGTTCTGTTCGCTCAACTGGTCGAGGAGAAAGGCGAGCACGTTGATGTCGTTGGCCAGGGAAAGCCGCATGACGAGTTGTTTCTTTTCATAAGCCAAATCGTCAAAGCGCAGACGACCGTCGATAAATCGAAGATAGAGATCGTCGAACGCCCGTTGTTGTCGCGGATCGATGAGCAGCCGGATGGCCTGGTTCATGAAGTCATAGCCCGTGGTGCCATGGACTTGCCAATCGGCCGGGAGCTCTTCGCGGTGGGAGAGAATTTTTTCGGCCACCAGCCAGATCGGACGCTCTGGCGAACCGCCATCCGGCAAATGGGCGGCGACCCCGGCCTGCAGTCTGTCAAAATAAGCTTTGGGATCGTAAAGCCCATCGGGATGATCGATCCGCAGCCCATGCACGCGGCCTTCACCAATCAGCTCGAAAAGCATGGCGTGAGTGGCCTCGAAGACGTCGGCTTGCTCCATCCGAATGGCTGCCAGATCATTAATATCAAAAAACCGACGGTAATTGATTTCCTCGGCAGCGACTCGCCAGAAGCTCAGCCGGTAAGCTTGTTCGCCCAGTAACTCGTCGAGCGCGTCGAATGACCGGGGATCGCCGACCGAGCCGTTGAGGTGGTCGACAGCGAGTTCGACCGCATGCCGGACGCGAGGTTCTTCTTCGAGAAGCCGTTCGAGCCGTCTTTTGACGACTTCTTTTTCGCGGGCGCGCTCGGCGATGCGGCGCGGGTCGGTTTCGGTGCGGGGCGGCAGATAGCGGCAGGCAGTGATAATGCTGCGAAGTTCGATCCAGCAAGGCTCATCGAGGGCCTCTGCATTCAGCCCGCCCATGGCTTGTTCGAGGAGTCGGGGGTAGGTGCGGGGGTTTAAGGGGAGGAGGTGA
>CAZSPO010000527.1:0-2312 GCA_964608775.1 uncultured Chthoniobacterales bacterium
CTACCTTGGAAGTCGGCGCTCCCCAATCCAGATTGCCATCATGAGAGATGCACCCAGTGCCATTCGGGTCAGGCAACAATTCTTGACACAGCTTTTCCATGTAAATAATTCCCTCAAGATCTTGGTCTCATTGCATCGTTTCTTACAAAACGAGCGATGATTCCGCGATGGGGCCGGGTATCGAGTCAGGTGATGCGACAAATAACTTTGCATCGAATTTAAAAAGCGGACCAACCCCCGCGAAGTTTGATAAAACCAAATGCTCGGGGGGGGACTTGAACCCCCACGCCTTGCGGCATACGCCCCTCAAACGTACGTGTCTGCCATTTCACCACCCGAGCCGGAAATATTGAAACTACGGATGCCGGGGTGGGTTGCAACCGGAAAGTGCGGGCGCTAAAAAATTTCGGCCCTTTTTATGGGAAGAGGGTTGTCAGCGAAGGAATCGTTCCATTAAAACCCGCCATGCGCGTGACGTCTTGCCTGATTGTGGTCGGTTTCCTATTGGTTTACGGGAGTGAATGGGGGCGGGCTGGGGGCTTTGATGGGGAAATGGGGAAGATCCGGGCTCTCCACGACGCCGGGGCTGGCGGGGATAAACAGGCGGTGCGCGATTGTGTCGCCCGTTTGGAACGCATGTTGGAAACCGAGCCGAATGATCAATTGGCACGGGTTTACCTGGGAAGTGCGCTCACCTTGCTCAGCCGCGATTTGCCGCCCGGTCCGGCGAAACTCGATACGCTGGTTCGCGGCGGGACGCTGATGGATGAGGCCGTGGCGGCGGAGCCTGGGAATTTGCGGGTGCGTCTGGTGCGGGCAGTTAACAGCTTTGAATTGCCGCCGATCTTTGGTCGGCGCGAGACCGCTTATCAAGATTTTGCCCTGCTGCTACGGGCCGCCCGTGGGAAAAAGTCGGTGCTCTCCCCTGAGGAGCTGCAGGCAATCTTTTTCTTCAGCGGCCAGGCGTTGAAGGCGCAAAGACGCGGCGAAGAGGCGGTGACAGCCTGGCACGAAGGGATTGCCCTGGATCGTTCCAGTGATCTGGCCCGCGAGATGCGCAAGGCAGCCGGGAACGAAGGCTGATTCCGATGCGAGACGACATCGCCCGAATTTTGATCAGTGAAGCGGAAATTCACGCTCGGCTGGACGAACTCGCTGCGGCGATCACGGCCGATTATCAGGGCAAAGAACTCACCGTCATTGCCCTCCTGAATGGCAGCATTATTTTTATGGCCGATCTGCTCCGGCGAATTCCGCTTCCGCTCCAGCTCGATTGCTTGCGGGTCTCCAGCTATCATGGCGGCACCGAGACGACGGGGTCTGTCACCTTTCATCAAACCACCGTGCCGGAGGTGCGGGGGCGGCACGTGCTTCTATTGGACGATATTCTCGACAGCGGCTTGACCTTGGCGGCTGTTCGCACCCGGCTGAAGGGGGAAGGCGCTCTGAGCCTCCGCTCCTGTGTGCTGCTGCAAAAGCGAAAAACCCGGCTTGCGACGGTTGGTGCGGATTATTTTGGCTTTGAGATCGGAGATGAATTCGTTGTGGGTTACGGACTCGATTTCGCCGAGCGCTATCGCAACCTGCCGTTTGTGGGGGTGCTGCGCCCCGAGGTTTTCGCTCGCCCATCGGCGACCGAGCGCTGAGCTGGTTCTATCCCGATGGTTTATTAACCCCACAGTTTCATAAAACCCGTCGTGTTTAGGAAATGCGGGGGGGCACCTGGCCACCGGCGCAAACTGTCCGGAATGCGGTCGCCAGAAGGCCGGTGTTTTTTTCGCTGAGAAAATGGGTCTCAACCCAAGCCCGAGCGTTCCCGGCGAGGCGACGGCGTAACGGCAGATCGCTGCTGAGGCGTCGGACGGCTTCCGCGAGCCCCTGGATGTCGCGCACCTCGACCGTCCAACCGGTTTCTCCGTGTTGAATGGCTTCGGTGGCACCGCCTTCGCGACATGAAATGACTGGCACCCCGTGCGCCATGGCCTCTGGGATCACATTGGGCAGCCCGTCCCGATCCCCTTCGGTGTCAACGACGCCAGTGTGCCAAAAGCAGTCCGCCCAGCGGTAGTGGTCCAGCACGGCAGCGGCAGGTTGTGCCCCGGTGAAGTGAACGCGGTCGCCAATGCCCAGCTCGGTCGCCTGTTGAGCCAACGGCTCCCGCAGCGGGCCGTCGCCGACAATTCGCAGTTCGCAGGCGAATCCGGTGCGGGCGAGTTCGGCGCAGGCAGCGAGCTGATGGAGGTGCCCTTTTTTTTCCACGAGACGCCCGACGGAAAGAAGGCGGGCTGGGGAATGGGCCGGGGTGGGAGGGT
>CAZSPO010000527.1:2322-2562 GCA_964608775.1 uncultured Chthoniobacterales bacterium
TCCGGGAGCTGAGGAAGCCCGCGTCGGGAGAGTAAAATGGAGGCTTCCGGCACCCTGGCGCGTAGATAATTGGCCGTTTGTTGGGTGGTGGTATGGACAAAAGCGGCTTCACGCAGTTTGGGGTCGAGGAGGGGATCGCCGCCGTCGCGGTAGACGTCGTAGGCATGGGCACCGAAAGAAAAGCGTCGATCAAATCGGCGGGCCAGAAGAGCGGCCATCGTGGCGGGACCCGTTGCCCAG
>CAZSPO010000528.1:0-2557 GCA_964608775.1 uncultured Chthoniobacterales bacterium
CTGGGGGTTGAGCGGAGCGACACGCCCGGAACAAATTTGAGATGTTGATCCCGTCGGGATCAGAGCGGAAACGCGGCTCAAACAGTTGCCGCCTTAATGAGCAATCGGGGTTTCTCCTTGCCCAGGCGGTCCGGCTGTTTAATTTTTCGCTCATGTCGAGAATTGCGTTCACGTTTGCGTGTGTTCCGTTGTTGCTCTGTTCCTCCTGCACCCTTGTGGAGGATATGGAAAAACGGAAGATCGCCCGTGCCGAGCAACTCCGGTTGCTAAAAATCGAGGAGGAATCCGCCGTCGCCCATGCCGCTTTCCGCACGGAAAGCGGGTGGCAGAAAAAGACGTATCGTAATGAAACCGTCCTCGCCATGGTCACCGAAGAAAATGCCGGCATTCAGATTTCACTCAAAGATCAGCGCGGCCTGCTGATGGTGGGGGAATGGGTCGCCCTCGATTTCCCTGTTGCCAGCGGCAAGCGCAGCCATCCCACGCCGGTCGGTCATTACACGATTCTGGACAAAAAAACCCAGCACCGCTCCAATCTCTACGGACGCATCTACGATGCAGAAGGCGGCGTGGCGGATGGGGACGCCGACTCCCGGCGGTCTTCAGTGCCGGAAGGCGGGCGCTTCGTCGGCGCCAGTATGCCCTATTGGATGCGCCTGACGAATACCGGGGTTGGGCTCCATGTCGGTTATGTGCCCGGCGGTCGCCCGGCTTCGCACGGCTGTGTGCGGTTGCCAAAGCAGGTGGCTCCGGAAATTTTTTCGAAAGTTCGCCTGGGCACGCCAGTGATCATCGCGGACCAAGCCCCGACGGTTTGGAGCCCGCCCAATTCCCCGTCGGCTCCCTCATCAGCGGACTGAACCCAGACGAGCGATTCCCTCATGCTTGCTCCTCTCCCCCCGTCCGCTCTGCCCGATACCCTGCGCCATTGCCGGTTGCTCGCGGTGGTCGGTCGTCCCGAAGCCCGCACCGCAGCCGCCCTCGCCCGGGCCCTTTGGCGGGGAGGAATCCGGGGGATGGAAGTGACGTTCCGCACGCCGGAAGCAGCCGAAGCGATTCAAGCGATCCGGGAAGCCGAACCTGGGATGTGCCTCGGAGCCGGCACCCTGCTGCACGTTAGCCAGGTGCGGGAAGCGCTGGAAGCCGGAGCCCACTACGGCGTGGCTCCCGGTTGCCATCTCCCGGTGATTGAGGCCGCCCAAGCGATCGGGCTCCCTTTCGCCCCAGGCATCGCGACCCCGACCGAGATTGAAACAGCGCTCGCAGCCGGTTGCCGTGTGTTAAAATTTTTCCCCGCGCAACCCTCCGGGGGGCCCGCCTATCTGCGGGCGATTTCCGAACCTTACGCCCATCTCGCCCCGGTCTATCTTCCGTTGGGCGGGATTGAATTGGAGACGGCCATTGAATATCTCCGATCCGAGCGGGTGGCGGCCGTGGGCGGTTCCTGGCTGATCCCGCCCCGGGCGGTGGCGGAAGGAGACTGGTCCGCGATCGAGGCGGGTGCGGCGACTGCGGTCAAACGAATCGGGGAGGCCCTGGCGTGAGTCCGGTGGTTGCCTTCGGCGAAACCCTGCTCCGTTTGAGTCCGCCGACGCCCCAACGATTCGAACAAGCGAGGACCTTCGAGCTCTCCGTCGGCGGGAGCGAGACGAATATTGCGTGTGCACTGGCCCGGTGGGGCACCCCGGCCCGGCTCTGCACCGTCCTGCCCGATGGGCCGCTCGGACAGCGGGTGGTGGGTGAATTGCGCGCGCATGATATGGATCTTTCGGCGGTGTGCCGGAGTCCCGGTCGGCTCGGGCTCTACTATTATGAACACGGAGCCGGTTTACGCGGGGGCCGGGTGGTGTATGACCGGGTGGCCTCGGCCTTTGCGTCCGCCGATCCCCGTATTTTTGGGTGGGAAACCGCCCTGGACGCCGCGGGTTGGCTCCATCTTTCAGGCATCACTCCGGCGTTATCCGACTCTGCGGCCGCCGCCACCCTCGCTGCTGCGCGCACAGCGTCGGAGCGGGGGTTGCCCGTCTCGCTCGATCTGAATTACCGCCGGTTGCTTTGGGAAAAAGGCCCGGACCCTCGCACCCGGCTCCCGGCGATTGCGGAGACGGCCACCTTGCTCCTGGCCGATCCCGAGGCCGTCGCTGCTTTCTTTGGCTTGCCCGTTGCCGACCTGCCCCGGGCGGGGGAAGGCGAACCCCCTCCCGAAGCGGAAGGACACGAGTTGGCAGCTCGACTTTTCCAGCGCTTTCCTCGCCTGGAATTCGTGGCGGTCTCCCGCCGGGCCACCCGGAGCGCGAGCGGGCAAGCTTATGGAGCCGGGCTCTTTTCCCGGAGCGGCGCTTGGTTTTCTCCCCTGCACGAAATCACCCCGATCGTGGATCGCATTGGGGCGGGGGACGCCCTCATGGCCGGCTTGATCCATATTTTGCATGCCAATTCCGAGGCCAGAGCCGAGGCGGTCGCGTTTGGGGCGGCGGCCGGGGCTCTGGCTCATACCATCCCAGGGGATCTGCCGGTTTTTGACCGGGTCGAAATTGAGGCGCTGGCGGGCGGAGAC
>CAZSPO010000529.1:0-2556 GCA_964608775.1 uncultured Chthoniobacterales bacterium
CCGAGGGAGCTTTCAGTCAATCCCGGTCCGCTCGGCGAGCGGGACCCTACCTCGGAACCCCGGTAGCCCGTTTGCGCACTCTTCCAACCTTCGCGTCTTCCCGGCTTCGCGTGAGAAATTGCCTTCCCTTGCTTCACTGACTACGTTGTAGGCTCCCATGCAAACTTTGCCCGTCCTTGGCACCCCTCTGGCTCTGACCAGCTACTCCGGGCCGATCCGTCCATTTCACCTCGATAGAAAACAAATGCGGACGGAAACTTCATGGTTGGGGAAGCGTAAATCCTTGGTGGAAGAAATGCGCGTCGTCCGCAATGACTTCCCGACAACCCCGTGAAAGCATGATCTCAAATGATGAGCAATCGGTGAGGCTTAACCGACGCTCACGGGCTTGTCTTGCGCGCGCCGCAGCGACGCGATGAAGTGTTTCTTCAATCCAAACCACCTCGCAACGTGGCACAAAGACATTGAGCCAGTCCTCGACAGCATCCCATCCCAAGCGTGCCTGAATCAATGCCCACGATTCGTGCAGAACATAATTGGAGGTGAGCAAGTGCCACCCTTCTCGTTCGCCTCTTAGGAACAACTCAGTGCTTGCGGCATGAAAATGGTCGGTCCGATCAAGATAGGCATAAAAGGCACTCGTATCGACGAACACCTCTTTCATCGGATTGATTCCGCCCAAAACTTATCATGCGGTTTGAGGGGCTCTCCCTCTATCGGAGCATATTTTCCTGCAATTTCTGACAATGAAATATCGGGTTTACCTTTCTTCAAGGCATCCGTTACGGCTTCGCGGATAAAGTCCGACATACTGCGGGTGGTTACCGAGGCTTGCCGTTTTAGGGCTTCATATTGCCAAGTTTCAAGTTGGATCTGCGTCTTAACCATGACATCATTATGTATAAACCTTCCATTATGTCAATTGCGACAACAAGCAACTGCTCCGAGAGCATGCCGCATGTCGAGCGGAATGGTTATCGGAGCGCCGGTTGGTTGCTCTCACGGCTGTCGCCGCCACGTGCGCGGATCTGGAAGCTTTCGCCAAGAAAGTGCAGCGGTTGGTTCGCTGCATTGGGGTTCGCGGTAGAGCTCCCTCGCCGAGGGTGCTTTCAGTCAATCCTGGTCCGCTCGGCAAGCGGGACCCTACCCCGGTAGGGCTCCTTCGCCGAAGGAGCCTTGTCAACCTCCCGGTCCGCTCGGCGAGCGGGACCCTGCCTCGGAACTCCGCTAGCCCGCTTGCGCACTCTTCCCACCTTCGCGTCTTAGCGGCTTCGCGTGAGAAATTGCCTTCCCTCGCTACCCCCCACTTTGCTGGGCTGTGATCGCGTCTTCGCGTGAACCTTTTTCAATTGCAATGGGAGAAATTTGACACCCGATCTTTGCGCACTAGGTTGCAGAATAATGAAAGCGATTGAGGGCGATTCAGTAAAAGGTCTGCGTTTTCTTGCTGACGATTCCGATTTGCTGCTGGCGATCATTTTTGGTTCGCAGGCTTCTGGGAAAGACCGGTTTGATAGCGACATTGACGTGGCCGTCTATCCAAGCAAAGCACTCGATGCCTCTGAGCAGCAGCACATTGCTGATCGTATCGCCGTGGTTGCGGGTCGACCTGTTGATCTGGTTGATCTTTCCACGGTGGACGGAGCGCTTTTGCGCCAAGTCCTGTGCACGGGCGGTCTCCTTTTTTCAAAGCAGGCTGGATTACTCGGGGCGTTGTCCGAGCGGATGTTGGATTGGCAGGAGAATTTCGAGCCGCAAATGCAAAAACTGCTGGATGCGCGTTTTCGTCGGTTCACAGCCCCTCGGCATGGATCCTGACATCATCATGCGGAAACTCGATTCCCTCGCGAGATGCGTCGAGCGAATTGAACAAAAGCGGCCTGAAACAATCGACGTTCTTATCAAGGATATCGATCTTCAGGACATTTTAAGCATCAATTTGGAACGGGCAGTTCAAGTCGCCGTTGACATCGGTGCCCATCTCCTTGCCGATTTGCCGGTCCCGCCACCCACCTCCATGGGCCATGTCTTTGACCTTCTTGTTTCCGAGGGTGTCATCCCGGAAGAGACTGGTGTCGAACTCCGCAAAGCCGTGGGATTTCGCAACCTATCGGTTCACGCATACGACCAAGTTGACTGGGAGCGGGTTTTTGCCATTGTGCATCGTCGCTTGGACTGCTTTCGGAACTTTGCCCGGGCCGTGGCGCAAGATATTCAGTGAGTTGCAAGGTGGGTGCAGCTCCCTCGCCGGAGGTGCTTTCAGCCGGTCCCGGTCCGCTCGGCGAGCGGGACCCTACCTTGGAACTCCGGTAGCGCGCTTGCGCACTCTTCCCACCTTCGCGGCTTCGAGAAAAGCAAAGGTACCAGCGCATGTATTGTGGGATTTGTGTCTTGATTTAACCAAAGAGGGCCGATACCTCTCATTGAGCTGATTAAATCCCAAAATACAAGCGCTGACCCCTTCCGCCTTTCCACAATGTTCGGTCTGCTCGGCGAGCGGCACCCTACCTCGGAACCCCGGTAGCCCGTTTGCGCACTCTTCCAACCTTCGCGTCT
>CAZSPO010000530.1:0-2555 GCA_964608775.1 uncultured Chthoniobacterales bacterium
GGGGACCCGTTGGCTGCGGGTCTTTGATGGCGGACGGTTCTCGCCCGAGCTCGACCCTGTTACGTTAGAAAAAGCGGTCGCGCAGGTGGCATGGTGGCGGGCGGAACGGGCGCGCCACGGTTGGCAGGCGGACATTGTCGTGGAAACGCACGACGCCTTTTGCGCGAGCGCCCATTGCCTAGCGTTGCAGGAGGCGGTGGGCGGGTCGGTCGCCTGGCTGTGGGATACTTGGCATATTTGGTTCAAGAGTCGGGAACCGCTCACAGAGACTTGGGCGGCGATCGGGCCTTATGTGAAACATCTTCATTTCAAAGATGGACGGCGCGAACCGATTCTGCAGTATCCGTATCGGTATCAAATTCCGGGCACCGGGGAATTTCCGTTGGGCGAATTGGCGGATCTTCTCCGGCGGGAAGGTTATTCCGGGCTGGCGAGCTTGGAGTGGGAACGGAAGTGGCACCCTTACTTGCCGCCCTTGCCCGAGGCCCTTGCGGGGTGCGCCCCTTTTTTTAAAACAATATGAAAGCCATGCCCCCGCTCTTTTTATCACCGACCGACTGGGACCAACTAGCTGGGCGGTTGGATGATGCTTTTTTTCTCAAGCTGCACGAGGCCAACGAGCGGGCCGTGGCGGTGCTCATGGAAGCGGGCGAGAGCGATCTTTGGTGTTGCCCGTTGGATCTTCGACATACGGACCGGGTGCGGAATGATGACGAGCGTTGGCGGGTGTTGAAGCATCGGCTGCTGCGGTTCTCGGTCTCTTGGCGGATGACCGGTTCGGAACGGGCGTTGGAAGAGGCGTTGCGGACCGTGGATGCCTTGATCGATCAACGGCTTTGGACAGTGCATTACGGAGCAGCAGGGCTTCAGCACGGCGATCTGAAGACGGCAGACTTGTGGGTGACAGCTTGTTTCGCCTTGGAGGCCTTGGCTCCGGCCCTGGACGAATCGCGCAGGGGTGGGCTGGTGGGACTATTGCTCGACTGGGCGCTCCCGGCCTATTTGGCGGGGTGGGAAGCGGGAGATTGGTGGCGCTATGCGGATTTCAACTGGGGCGCTTCGGTGCATGGCGGGGCCGGTTTGGCGGCGTTGATGCTAAGAGAAGTGGCTCCGGAGTTGAGTGCTCAGGTTTTGGAAAAAGTGCGGGAAGGGCTGGAATACGTGTTGGAAGCCATGCCGCTCGGAGGGGGCTGGATCGAGGGGATGATGTATCAGACCACCACGCTCGGGCATCTCACGGATTTCATCGCGGCGCTGCATTTGCAGAAGGGGGAGGACTGGGGTTTGGCCGGGGAGCGACGGTTGTGGGACGCCTTGGATTTCCGGATGCGGATGCTAGGAGGGGATGGTCGGCCAATCAATTTTTCTAACATCACCGAGACATCGCATGAATGGATGCTCCCGCACACTTGGTGGTGGGCGGCACGGTGTGGGCGACCGGATTGGGCGGGGTTTGCGGAGGCTCACCCGAAACCTTGGTGGGATACGCATGGGATTTTCCTCGATCTGGAGGCCCTCTGGTTGCGGGCACCGGGTCAGCCGACAGCACCCTGGCGACTGCAACCGGGCCTGGCGCACGCCAGGGAAATCGACTGGTTAATGTGGCGGGGCGAACGGACCTGGATGGCTTTTCGCTCAGGGTGGAACGGCGGAAACCACGCAAACCTCGACCTGGGGCAAATTATTTTCGGGATCGACTCGGAACGCTTGCTCTGCGACCCAGGTTACGGGGCGGGCGCGACGGATCAACACAGTTGTGTGACCTTGCGGAAGAAGGATCAGGTGCATGACACGCGGGCAAAGATCTTCCGGGTGCGCGAATTTGGGGCAGGGGCGGGACGGGCGCTTTATTTGTGCTGCAACTTGACCGGGAGCTTCCCTGGGGTGGCCGCCTATCATTACCGGCATCTGTTGGTCGGGGAAGCGGGCTATCTTTTGGTGGTAGACGACCTGATGGTATACGGCGGAAGGCGGGCATCGGCGCGGGGGCATTTGCAGTTTCGCCATCGACCGGTTTTGGAGGAAGCGGCGTTCGAGTTGGAGGGCACGACGAAGCGGGTGCGAGGTCGGTTTTTGACGGCGGTGAAGAGGCCTGAAGTGCGCGATTGGGAATGGGGTGGCCAGTCGTGGAACTGGGAGCGGCCCTGCGTGTATACGATGAGTTACCGTCCGGATATCGACGCGCCCCATGTGCGTATGGCGGTCTTAATTACCGAGTTGGATCCGGGGGAAGCGGTTTGGGAAATTGACGGCGATCAGGCCGTCTTTTGGCATGGCGACGGACGTTACCGGATCGACCTAGCCGCTGGGGCTTGCGTGCGAGGTTAGTGACCCCGGCAGAATGCACTTTGACCTTCCGTGCCGGAGGCTCATTGGACACTCCGTGCCGGAGGCACTTAGGACCTTCCGTGCCGGAGGCTCATTGGACACTCCGTGCCGGAGGCACTTAGGACCTTCCGTGCCGGAGGCTCATTGGACACTCCGTGCCGGAGGCACTTAGGACCTTCCGTGCCGGAGGCTCATTGGACACTCCGTGCCGGAGGCACTTAGGACCT
>CAZSPO010000531.1:0-2552 GCA_964608775.1 uncultured Chthoniobacterales bacterium
GCCGGCGGCTCCTCCACCACTCAGGCGGCGGCGGAAGCGGTCAATCGCCAGCCGACCACCCCGGCGGAGCGGCGGATTTTGCAACGTTATTTCCAATAAACCCCCCTATTTTATAAACCCAGCCGTGTTTGCTTGATCTTTTTGCGCAGGGCTTTGTCGTTCAGACGGTTCCGTATGACGAAGGATGCACCCCCACCCTAAACTTCGCGCCCTGCCGAAAAATCTGCCGCACAACCCCTCCCTGCTTTTTTGAAATAGTGGGGTAAATTTCTCGTTCCTATGCGTGCCAACCCCGTCTTAGATCCGCCGACCGAATCGGAATCGTCCGCCGCCAAAGCCGCCCTTGACCGGTTGCGCGCCACGTTGGCAGGGGCGATTTTTGGCCAGGAAATTTTGATCGAACGCTCGATCACCGGGTTGGTTGCCCAGGGTCATTTTTTGCTCGAAGGGCTTCCCGGCCTGGGAAAAACCGAGCTGGTCAAGGCGCTTTCCAAGGCGCTCGGGCTCGAATCGCGCCGGGTGCAATTCACGCCCGACCTGTTGCCAGGCGACATCACCGGCAACCCGATCCTCGAAGAGACCGAGGGCCGTCGCCGCTTTGTTTTCCAACCAGGCCCCGTCTTTTGCAATTTGTTGTTGGCCGACGAAATCAATCGCGCCAGCCCGAAGACCCAGTCGGCATTGCTCGAAGCGATGCAGGAACGGCGGGTCACGGTGATGGGGGAGACCCACGCGTTACCGGCTCCGTTTTTCGTCCTCGCCACCCAGAATCCGATTGAGCTCGAAGGCACCTATCCCCTGCCCGAAGCCCAGCTCGACCGGTTTTTGTTTAAATTGGAGGTCACCCGTAACCCGGTGGAAGTGTTGGAACGGATTGTCACCGACCGCCAGATGGGGGCGGAACCGGTGGTGGAACAAATCTTGCCCCGGGAAGAACTCGCCGCCATTTGCGCGTTGGCCCGTCGGGTTTATCTGCCGCCGACCGTGGCGAATTATATCGCCCGGCTGGTGAATGCGACGCACCCGGGGGAATCGGAGTCGGCGAAGGCGGTGAAGTTTGGGGCCAGCCCGCGCGCCGCCCTGGCCTTGGCCGCCGCAGGTCGGGCGCGCGCCTTGCAGGAGGGGCGTCCAAACGCCGCGATCGAAGATATCCAGGCCCTGGCTCCCCAGGTGCTGGGGCATCGGATTTTGCTCGAATACGGTGCGCGGATCGAAGGGCTGACCCCCGCCGCTGTGGTGGCCCGTCTGTTGGAGGAGGTGCCGACCCAGGCGAAGGCGGTGCCTAAGACCTTGGAGTCGTTAAAAATATGAATCCTGGCTGGTGCCGCCCCTCTTTCCGCCGCCTGGAAGCCGCCTGTCTCGCTACGGGGTTCATCCTTCTCGTGGCCGGACCGATGGCGGCCGAGATGGTCTTGATCAATACCGAAACGCCCGATGGCCGGTTTCGACTGCGGGTCATCGGCGATTACGAGGCGCTGCCCCCGCTCGGTCACGTTCCGGTCCGGGTGGAAATCGTCAATCGCTCGACCGAGAACGGGAATTGGCGGATCCAATTTCAACCGACCTATCGCGATGGCGGACTCCGATTGGAAGCAAACTGCGCCGTGGCAGCCGGGCAGACCGGCCGCTTCCGCTTTTCCGTCCCCATCGCGCCGAGCGGCCATGATTCGCCGGATTTGCAGCAGGTAGAACTCTCGGGCCCTGGCCTGGCGTCAAGCGAAACGTCAAATTACAACCCCCGCTCATTCGGCAAGCGGAATCAATCGCGCGCCCGTTTTTTTCTGATGTCGGAGACCGTGGCGTCGGGGCAATGGGAGACCCTCGCCCAGGCCTATGGCAAAGGGGGGCCACCTTTGGAAGGCAGTCGGGTGGCCAAAGACCGGTTCTCGCCGGATTACCGCGATTGGCTCGGGGTGACCCATGCGTTTATGACGCCGGGCGATTGGGAAGGGCTCGAAGGGGGCCAACGGCTCGCGATGGAGACCTGGTTGTTGCAAGGGGGCCGCCTCGCTTTTGTCGTTGAAACCGGCAGCGCCGTCGAATTGACCCGCCTGTTACCCGGTCTGACGGGGGAAGGGGAGGGGAGGGCGGGCCGATTCGGGGCGGGTCGGGTGGCTTTGCTCACTTGGGATGGACGACAGATTGCGCCGGAGAAATTTCGTCAAAGCCTCGAGATGCTGGACAAAGAGACACCGATTGAAGCGCTCAAGCAGCATTATGACCGATCCGCATGGCTCGCCGAGGGAATCGATCCGCCAGGACTTCACGAGGGGCTCCTGAGCGGGATTGCGCTGCTCTTTGCCATCGCGGTGGCTCCGGTCAATTTGATTCTGCTCGCCCGCAAACGGCGGCGGCATTTGGTGTTCGCCACCGTGCCCCTGCTCTCCCTCGCGGCTGGGGTGCTCTTGATCGGGGTGATTTTGGTCGGGGACGGCTTGGGCGGTCGGGGGAATCGGGTGACCCTGACCCTGCTACAACCGGGGCGGGCGGAGAAGCTGCGGGTGGGGGAGGAATACAGCGTGACCGGGGTATTGACCGGCTCAGGATTTACC
>CAZSPO010000532.1:0-2545 GCA_964608775.1 uncultured Chthoniobacterales bacterium
TCGGATTTCGCTCCAACGGCGTGCCGATGACCAATGCGCGCATTGCCAAACTGGCGGGATTAAAAAACCTGAAGAATATCTCTATCGGCCACAGCGGTCAGTGGCACTACAAAGAAATTCCGATGGAAGAATTTAGCGGGGCCGGTTGGGAGGCGCTGGTGGATTCGCAGGTCGAAGACGTCCACATCGGCGGCACGATGATGGGGATGCCTGCTGAGTTGGCGTTGGCAAGGATGCCATATCTGCGAAAAATCTACTTCAACCACGTCCCCGTAACGACTGAAGGCATTGCCACCATCAGCCAGCACCCAAAACTCGAGAGCTTTGTGGTCGGTGCCCAGCATAACACGAGCAAGGGGTTTTCTTGGTATGACGCGATCCCTCAATTGGTGGCCATACCGAATTTGAGCGAGTTGGGTATTAATGAACTCTTTCTCAACTGGGACAATAGCCTCGGTGCAATCGCCGAGAAAGGGCAGCATCTCAAACGGATCGTCTTCGGACGCGGCAGCGTGGTGTTTCCCGAGGACGTCGAGCGCCTCAAGGCAGCGCTGCCGGATGCCGAGGTGATCATTGAGCCTTACAACAAGGCGCTTCACGGCAGTAAATACTACGGTCCGCGACTCAAGAAGTTGATGACCCCAGAGGAATTCGCACGGCTGGAAGAACTCGCAAAATCCGCAGTAGGCCGCTAAGCAGATTGCCTATTATGCTGAAACGCCTGGAATGTTAGATGGTTGAACCCGAACCAGCCCTCACCCATCATCCCATGACAATCTGAGCCGATAACAGGCGCACTGTTAGGCTGATGACACTAGCCTGTGAGCACTCAACGCGCATCACACCCCAGAATCAGCGGCCAAGGTTCGAGCTTCTACATGAACCGCATTGGGGTTAGCTGTCGCGCATCCAGAAAGGGCGACGCCTAGCCTTCTCTCCCCCTCCCCCAAGTCTTTTCTGCAAGGATCGCAGCGTCTCGGTCCCATGATAGGATTCCGGCAGCGGCAAAATAAAAAGCCGGAGGCGCACCTCCAGTTGGTGAATCCCTTTGGCAGACGCAGGGAAGACCACCACGGCATTGGGATCGTTGCCCAAGCTGAATAGATCAAGTGACCGCTCCCGGGTGGTCTCCACGGCAGTACCGGTGACCCTCAGACCCGCAAAACCCCGGCGGCAGTTTCCATGATAAATGACCTCACCATTTCCCATGACGCGACATTCGGCGACTCGCACCAGGCCGGGGGCATCCCCGGGGTCGAAGCGGAACCGAGGCAGATCGATGCTGTCCGCCCACGTGAAGGAAAAAGCGATGCGCACCCACTGACCGACTGGGATGCGGGTGGCGATGGTTGCCTCTTCCCGGTATTGGCCCCCGACGGCTGGGTAACCTTTCACTTCGACCGTCTGGTTGGCGACCCTTTCAAGTCCCCCACTCTCCCCAGCATCCATCGCACTAAATTCGAGCAACAGCCGATCGCGCACATCCGGCACCGGCCAAGGTCCGACGGGCGATGGGGTGCGGCAAACAGCGGCCCGACACTCCAGCAAGCGTCGGGCGAACCGTTGCAACGGAACCACTTGCCCAGGCTCGACCTGGAGCCAGTGACGCCGAAGCGCAGCGGTGGGGGCCCGAAGGATTTCGTGATAAAAGGCGTCCAACTCACTCGTGTTCCGACACGGGCTGAAGCGCTCGAGGGCGAACGCGCGGGCGGCCTCACCCAAGGCGGCAGCTCGTTCGTTGTGTGCCCAGAGCTGGGCCAAAGCTTCACAGATTTCCACCCGGTCGCCTCGCTCAAGCGGGAGCCAATCCCGACCATCTACCAGGCCGGGAAGCCGATGGCAGGCGGGAGCCAGGAGGGGTTTCCCTGTCGCGAGAAACTCGGGAAGCTTTGAAGGAAACCGGTAATGATTAGCGGAATCATCGCCGCCCGGCTGGACAAGGGCATCGGCAGAGGCGAGCAATGCCGGGATTTCCTGGCGCGCCACCACCCCCAGATCCCGAATGTGCTCCAGGACGTCGGCAGGTAGTTGCGGCATTAAATTGAATGAATCCGGCCCAGTGCGCAGCAGCATCACGGGAATGCCAGCGGCGTTGAGCGACTGTACGGCATGCGCAAGCTCCGCAAAATCGTCAAAATTCACCGGGTGCAATCCGCCGGGATAGACAAGCAGTTTCGTCCCCGCAGGCAAACCGCGGGCGGCAGGGTGCGGACGGACTGCCTCCCCTTCCGCCGCAAAAAAACGGGGGTGCACAGGCGGAAAGAGACGGCGCGCCGGGACAAAAGGCGGCACGAAAGTTTTCAGCGATTCGTGAATCACCGTCACGCCATCCGCTGCCGCAAGAAAGAATTGGTAATGCCTCGGGTGCGCCATCCAAGCGGGGAGCAGCGATTCCAATTCCCGAGCAGGAGCGGCGGCCAATTCGGCAAAAGGGCGCTGGCAGAAAATTTCGAGCAGATGTTCTTCGTTATCTTCCAGATGGACGATGAGCCGAGTGGCCGGGTGCCTTTTAAGATATTGGCGGGCGAACCGAGCGACCGGTTGC
>CAZSPO010000533.1:0-2544 GCA_964608775.1 uncultured Chthoniobacterales bacterium
ACGGGCTCGCCCGAATCCGCCGACCGCCGCCACGAGGGCAGCGGGCAAGAGGATCAGCGTCACCGCGAGAAAAAGGGTTTGCCGCCAGGGATCGTGGCTGGTCCAAGCTAGCACGGGAGTGACCATGGCCGCCGCATTGGCGAAGGAGCCAAAGACGAAAAGCGCGATCAAAGCCAACCAATCAGGCCGATCCTGCCAGCGCCCCACCGATGAACGCGGCAAATCGCGGGTGATCACCTGAAAAAGGGGAGTCGGGGCCAATCCGGCATTGTCATGCGGACACGCCTGCACGCAATCGAGGCAGAACGTGCAGTCTTGATTGCCCCGTTTGGCCGGGAGAAAGAGTTCCAGCTCACATCCGCGTTGAAAGGCATTGCCTTTGAGGCAATCCTGCGTTTCGCAACGCACGCACCGGGACGGGTCGCGCACGGTCACTTCGAAAGGGGAGATGAGTGATTGGGTGAAATGAAATTGGCCGATTGGGCAGACGTATTTGCAAAAAGAGGCTCCGCGAAAGAGCCCGTCCACCACGAGGGCGGCCAGGAAATACCCGACGATGATCCAAGCGGTCGCCATCGGTAAATTCCAGAGGGCAAACCGTTCGTAACTCCAGAGGTAAAGCAAGACGAGAACGACCGCGAGCCATTTGGTTCGCAACCAGGAAGGCCAGACCAGCCGGGGGCTCCAGAGGCGTCGACCCAGATCGCGGGCAAAGGTGAAAGGACAAGCCATACAAAACAGATTCCCCACCACGAAGAGGGCGAGGACGGCGAACGCCCGCCAATGGGTCCAAGGTAAAGTCCCGGCGAGATTGAGCGGGGCTTCCTGTTGGCCGGTGAATCCATCCCAGACAATGACAATGGCTAGGACAAACATCATGGCCTGCGCGAGACGTCGGAGGTGCCCAAGCGTCTTGGGAGCCACTCGCCCCCCCCGCCAGTTCGGGATCTTTGGGGCCGGAATGGGCTGGAGGATGGGGGAGCGCGTTTTCGGGGGAAGGCGGTGGCGGGGACGCCGGAGGTGGCGGGGGGCAAGGAATTGCCAGGCGATCACGCCGGCCGCCACGAGGTAAAGCAGGGAGCCGCCCACCCACATGAGCATGCCTGCGGCAACCTGATCCCGGGCGGCGTCAAACCCGGCCAAGCCGTCCCCTGCCCGATAAGTGGCGTAAAGCGGGCGCTCGCTGAATGCCAGCACGGCGGCCAGCCCTGTGTTCGCGACATCAGCCAGGAGCAGATACGGAATCATCGCCCAACGCGGCCAGCGAGGGCGCGCCGGCCACGGTTGCACCACGGGAAACCAAAACCACATCGCCGTCAGCAGAAAACTGGCGTGCTCTAACTCGTGCAGAAGCGGATCGCCCAGTGCCGCATCGTAAAGCGCTGGAATATGCCAAAACAGAGTCGCAGCGACAAAAGCGAGCCAGCCAGCCACCGGCGAGCCAAGGCGGTGGAGCACCCCTTGAAAAGTTGGCCACGCCAGAATGGGTGCCACCCCTTCCCGAGCCACCCGCCGGGGTAACCCCCTCAGGAGCGGCAAATAGGGGCGGCCGACCAAGAGGCAAAGCGGGGCGACCATGGTCAACAACAGATGCTGCACCATGTGGGCCGTGAGAGAGAGCGCCGCAAACCCGTCCAAGGGAGAGGCCGCCGCCACCCAAACCACGGTTAACCCGGCAAAAAACCACCCGGCATGATCGGGGGAAAAGCGTTGCGGATGCACCCGACGGAGCACCCGCCATCCGCGCAGGTAAACGATGCCGCTGAGAATCAGAGCAGCGAGGAGACCCGGCCGCCAAGTCCACGAGAGCCAGATCGCTTCATCCATCGACCCTGCCACCATGGGGGATGCCTAGACGGAGCGCAAGCGACAGAAATCGAACCAATGGGGGATTAGCTTGACCGCACGGGATGGGACATCCATTGGGTGTCGTGTGATTGAAGTTTCGCGACTCTTATTGCGAGCGGCGGCCTTGTTAGCCCTGGCCGGGCTTTGGCTCGGGTTGTCCGGATGTGTCTCCACGGCGGGGAGGTTAAAGGATTTTTCTACCGTGGTGATCGATGCTGGCCATGGTGGCCATGACCCGGGAGCGCGCTCGCGTTATACCTCATCGGAAAAGCATCTGGCACTCGACACAGCGAAACGGCTGGAGCGCTATTTGCGAGAGGCCGGGTTCCGGACGGTCATGACGCGGCGCACCGATGTGTTCGTGCCGTTGGATCGACGGGCGGCGATTAGCAACCGGACCAGTCACGCGATTTTTGTGAGCGTTCATTACAATTGGGCACCGCGCTCGGGTGTTTCCGGGGTGGAGACCTTCTATTATCAATCAATCAGTCGACCGTTGGCGGTTAATATTCAGAACGAACTCCGCAAACTGGGAAGTCCGAATCGCGGGGTGAAAACCGCCCGGTTCCGGGTGTTGCGACTGGCGAAACATCCGGCGGTGTTGGTGGAGGGCGGTTTTGTGACGAGCCCTTCGGAGGGGAGGCGACTGGCCTCAGCTCATGGTCGTCGGAGCGTTCGGTCTCGTTTTCGCCCGCT
>CAZSPO010000534.1:0-2540 GCA_964608775.1 uncultured Chthoniobacterales bacterium
TGCGGCGTCTGCAGGTTGCGGTTGCCATGCACACCGAGATCGCCCCAGCCCATATCATCGGCCAGGACAACGACAACGTTGGGGGGGGTCTCAGATCGGCATTTCATCTTTAGCGGGGTTCACAAAACTGACTATTGCTCAATCGCAGCATGGTTTCTGGAATTTTCTGTCGTCGTCACCATCAATCCGAGCACCACGTTGCAACGCGGCTTTTTTTCATTGGCTCGTCCCAACCGCTCTTCACAACCTTGGTTCTCTCCTTCGCCACAGTCGATGGCTGTAACGGTATATCGCTAACATAAACCCAAAAGCCCGAAACGATCCAGAACCGAGCCATGCTTCGAAAAATGAACACATTCAAATTCAAGCATCATATTATCGATACAACACTCCCCAAGGGAAACTATGCACAGGCGCTCCTCGCGGATGTGGACTGCGATGGACAACTCGAATACATCGTCGGCGCACAATACGGAACAATCTACCTCTACAAGCGCGGTCAGTCAGAATCGTGGGATCGCCACCTGCTCGGAGAGGAATCTCCCTCGGATGTTGGCGCGGCCATCCTTGATGTGGATGGAGACGGATTTCCCGACCTCGTGACCGGGGGAGCTTGGTATCGCAATCCAGGCGAAATTGGCAAAACATGGGAGCGGATCACCTTTGATCCGAAGTTGACCGGTGTTCACGACGTTGTAGTCGGGGATATTGATGGCGATGGTTCTGCGGAAGTCGTGACCATGTCCGACCGGAACAACCTCCGCTGGTATAAGATTCCGCAAAACGCTAGTGATCCATGGATTCGCCATGATATCGGACCGGGAGTGCATGCGGGGGCTGTTCTTGCAGACATCGACGGGGACGGTGATCTCGATATTATTCGGACGGATGTCTGGTTCGAAAACGTCAAGGGAGACGGAACGGAATGGGTTGAGCACTTCATCGGATTCAACTCATCGCCACCTCCGGAATTCGATCATGCCTTCGCCTACTATGCCACCTATGCGGCTCCGTGCGATATGAATGGCAACGGCTTTACCGACATCGTTTTCACCGATGCCGAGATTCCGGGAGGAAAGATCTGGTGGATGGAGAATCTCGACGGCACCGGACGCAGTTGGAAGCGCCACGATATCTTTGGCGGCTCCGTCCGCCCAACGCGGCGCGGTGCATTCCACTCACTCTTTGTCGGCGACATGGATGGCAACGGTAATCAGGATGTCTTTAGCTGCGCAATGGAGGGAGTCGCCGGTGATCAGCCCCCGCGGTATTATATTTGGGAGAACCTCGACGGTAAAGGTTTGGAGTGGAAAGAGCATGTCATCCTCGATGTCAACCTCGGCGGGCATATGGCCGCAGTTGGTGACATCACCGGCAACGGGCTTCCCGATATTATCACAAAACCATGGTCGCCTTCCCCAAAAAATGCGGTCGACGGGAAGTATTTTGTCCTCTTTCTCGAGAACCTTGGTGCCGAAAACGGGATCGAGAAATCCTGATCTCCGCCATGGTGTAAGCATACCGGCATATGATGCCAAAAAAAGCCCCAAACATTCTCATTTTCATGACCGACCAGCAGCGCGGCGACGTCGTGCTGGATGGTGCGCTCAATCGCGCGCACACCCCGCGGCTCGATGCGATGCGCAGAGAGGGGCTCACATTTTCCCGTCTCTATGGTCCGTCTCCCCACTGCTGCCCGGCGCGTGCCACGTTCTTCACCGGATTGTATCCGAGCCGCCACGGTGTCTGGAACAATGTCAACGTCGGCAACGCTCTCTCCCGCGAGCCCTTTTCCGGGACCCCCTTCTGGAGCGAGGCGCTGTCTGGTGCCGGCTACCGCCTCGGATTTGCCGGAAAGTGGCATGTCAGCGATCACGACGGCCCAGCGAACCATGGATGGGAAGAAACCAAGCTCACCTCCTCCCCTCACCATCCGCGTCTAAGCAAACCTGTGACCCGCGAGTGGGGTTTTTACAATGACCCCGCAAAGCTGTCCGGTCCGGACAAAGGACCCCGCCAACCCGGCGAAATCGTCCGGCCCGGCTACCCAGTTTACCATCACTATGGCATTCATGAAGATCCCTTTGCCGATCGCAGCGTGGTGGAAGCCGGGATCGAACAGCTGAAGGACCTCGCCTCCGGCGATCAGCCGTGGTGCCAGTATATCGGCCCCCTTGGTCCCCACGACCCCTACATCGTTCCCGAGGAGTTTCTCAAGCTCTACGCCAGCGAGGACATCAGATTGCCATCCTCCTTTGGCGATACCATGGAGGACAAGCCTGCTCTCTACCGGAAAACCCGGCGGATTTTTGACCAGCTCTCCGAGCAGGAGCACCGCGAGGCCATCCGGCACTATCTGGCCTTCTGCAGTTACGAAGACTTTCTCTTGGGGAAGGTTCTCGATGCGCTTGAGGAGACTGGACAGGCGGAAGATACCCTTGTCCTCTTCCTGTCGGACCATGGTGACTACATGGGCGAACACGGCCTCTGGTGTAAAGGATTGCCCGCATTCCTCAGTGCCTATCATGTCCCGGGTGTTA
>CAZSPO010000535.1:0-2515 GCA_964608775.1 uncultured Chthoniobacterales bacterium
TTTGATTGTAGCAGGTCGCGTCCGCAAAGACAAGCCTGAGATGGGCTGTCTACCGGATTGGGTTTTGTTTGAGCTGTGGCGGGGAAGGGACGCGAATGCTCACCGAGAAAGTGGCGCGCCGGTTGTTTTGCGTTCTGCGCGGCACTTGTGATGCCAGACATGAGCTGGGATGCGTATTTCCCGTTCGGCTATTTGGGGTGGCGGATCACGGCGGATTGCGACTGGCAGGCTTCCAGATTTCGCTGGGACGATTTTTTGCAGACGCGAGTCGACCGTGAAGCGGCCTAAGGCCCGTCAGTTCCCAGGGTATCGCTTGGGCTGATGACGCTGAGGCCGGGAGTATTCAACACGTGGGTGTAGATCATGGTGGTTGAAACATCTTTGTGTCCGAGCAGAGCTTGGAGGGTGCGGATTTCGGTTCCGCTTTGCAGAAGATGGGTCGCGAAAGAGTGCCGGTAGGTGTGGGGCGTGGCGAACTTCATGATCTTTGCCTTGGCCACTGCGGCTTTGACCGCCTTCTGGATGGGTTCCTCCCCAAGGTGATGGCGACGGCGGCGACCGGAGCGGGGATCGGTGGAGATTCGCGCGGCAGGAAACAGATATTGCCATTTGAACTCACGGGCTGCGGAAGGGTATTTTCTCTCAAGTGCATAGGGGAGGTAGACCTCTCCGAATCCTTGCTGCAGATCGCGTTGATGCAGGGCATAGGCCACTTGAATTTGAGCTTGGAGGGGTTCGCGCTGTTTTTTGGGAAGCATGGTGACGCGATCCTTGGCGCCTTTTGCGTCGCGGATCACGATTTGGCTGCAGTCGAAATCGAGGTCTTTGATGCGCAGACGGAGAGCCTCTTTGATGCGCAAACCGGAGCCGTAGAGGAGTTGGACGATCAGCAGTGTGACGCCTTCGAGGTGTTCGTAGGTGCGAAGGACTTCATCGCGACTCATCACGACGGGGAGTCTTTGGGGTTTTTTGGCGCGATCAATTTTGCCCAAGGGTAGTAAGTCGCGTTGAAGGACCTGTTTATAGAGAAAGAGGATGGCGGCCAGGGCTTGATCCTGTGTGGCTGCCGCGACATTGCGTTCGTTGGCGAGGTAAGAGAGGAAATCGCGGATTTCGGTCTCCCCCATTTCGTTCGGGTGCCGTTTGTGGTGATAGAGGATGAATTGTTTGCACCATGCCAGGTAGTTTTGCTCCGTCGTCCTGGCGTAGTGACGCGTGCGCATGAGGCGTCGCATTTGCTCGAGGAGTTGGGGTTTTTTTGGGCTTTGGGGGCTTTGGGGGCTTTTTGGCCTTTGGGATGTTTGATGCGCAGGATGGGGATGGTCACCAAGTGGCACGGATTCCGTTGATTGTGTTGGGATGAATGCTTCTGCGACTGGAGAATCCAACTTGCGACGATCAGGATAGAAAAGGTTAAGGTAGATTCGGAGGGCATTTGCTGCCTGACGAACTTGCCAATCGGTGAGGGCTTCCTGCTCGGTCAGATGGGTGAGGAACTGCTGGACGGCGGTTTCGATTGCGACATTTGGCTGATTAGCAGGAGGATCGACAAAGGGAGGAGCGTGAGACCCGGTCTGCCAGATGCGAAACTGATGCACCCATCGATGGTAGTGATGATGGGCTTTGGCTGGAAGTTGCGCTTCTTCCAATCGCCGAATGAAACGGGCTTCCGCAGAGACGCGGTTGAGTTGATTGTCTGGCTGCGGTTTTTGACTCCGGGTATCGGAAGGCTGTTCCGATGATGGTGAGGATTGCCCTGACTGATCCATGAGAATCATGAAAGGGTGTTCGGAAGAACTTTTCAAGCAAAAATACTCAAGCGAACATATCGGGATGCACGAGGCGTTTTCGGTGGCTTCGGCGCAGAGCTCCCTGACTGATTTAAGAGACTCTGCCGCCATTGGCCATGCCGACGGTTTTTGACGAAAACTGCTGGCGTGTCCGGGTTGGCTTTTGGGGCTTTGGTTCGGCGGTGCGACCACCTGATCGCGAGGATAGGATGGGGAAATGGGGATGGGAAGTCAAATGGGGGCGGGATTTCGCGGATTTGGGGTTTCCTTCTCGGCCGGTCCGGAGGTTCAGACGCTACCGGGGTGCGGGCAGGAGGCGCTCTCGGCGAGAGTCGCCCTACCGAGGTAGCGGCCGCTCGCTTAGCGGCCCTGGTTTTCGCCACAGGCGCACTGACTTACGCCGAAGGTCTGCCGGGAAATTTCTGCCCTGAACGGGTTTTCGCCGATGACGTGCGCACTTTTGCCCCTGACTCCGTGGCTTTCGCCGATGACGTGCGGAGGTAGGCGGAGGGCCACCCCAATTTCAACCGCGGCCGTGCGTCGAATGGCCGATCAGGCTCCCCTTTTTTCTCGGAAAGGCAGAAGGGTACCAGCGCTTGTATTTTGGGATTTCATCAGCTCAATGAGAGGCATCGCCCATCTTTGGTCAAATCAAGACACAAATCCCACAATACATGCGCTGGTACCTTTTCAACATGCCTTCCGAAGCAGGCGGGCGAGCCCGG
>CAZSPO010000536.1:0-2512 GCA_964608775.1 uncultured Chthoniobacterales bacterium
ACCGGTTGCACCTGATCGATTTCGCCGCCGAACCAGTCCCCCGCGAAACGCAAGCGGGCACCGAACCGGAAATCAACCGGACCGCTTCCCGCATTCGGCTCGCCCTGGAATTTGCCCTGAGCCGCACCGACCCCAACCGGCCCGCCCGGGTCTTGCTCCTCAGCGATGGCTACGGCACGGAACCGCTCGACGGGGTCAGTCGCCGCTTTCGTGTGGCGGGGATTCCGATTGATCTTCGATTGGCGACTCCCCCCGAGACGGATGATTGGCGGGTGAGCCGTTTCGAGGCTCCGGTCCGGGTGTTGCCAGGCGAATTAGCGCTCCTCGATGGGGAAGTGCGCGGTCGTCCGGATGGGGAGGGGACGATTGAAATTCGCCGGAACGGTCAGCTGATCGGGCGGGAACCGGTCGAGGTTCGCCATGGCGTGGGCCGCATCCGGCTGCGAGAACGGATTCGGGAACCGGGAGCCCACGCTTACGAAGTCCGGCTGCAACCCCCTGGCGCGGATGCTTACCCAGGGAATAACATCGCCCGGACCTGGACCGAGGTGGAAGGGGGACCCCGGTTGCTCTTGGTGAGCGGCTTTGACAACGATCCGGTGGCTGCCGCCCTCCAGGCAGGGGGCTGGGAGGTGACGGTGGTCCGGGCCGATGGCAATCTGCGTGAAGGGATGTTGAATCAGGTGCGGGCGGTGCTTTTAAACAACGTGCCGGCTCACCAAATCCCGGTCGCATTTCAAGAAGCCCTCGCCTTTGCCGTCCGCGAGCAGGGGACCGGACTGATCATGTTCGGTGGCCCAGGCAGTTTTGGGACGGGCGGTTATTTCGAGTCGCCGCTCGATCCCCTCCTGCCCGTCTCGCTCGAAGCCAAGGAGGAACAACGAAAATTGGCGGTCGCCATGGCCGTCGTCATGGATCGCTCGGGAAGCATGGCCGCCGGGGTGGGCGGGGGTCGGACGAAGATGGACCTCGCCAATAGCGGCACGATGCGGGCCATCGATCTGCTTGGTTCGAAAGATGAACTGGCGGTCTTCGCGGTCGATTCGGAAGCGCACGAAATTTTTCCCCTGCTGCGGGTCGGACCGAACCGCAGTCAAATGGTCAAACTGGCCGGGGCCGTCCAGAGCATGGGAGGCGGGATTTTCGTTTACGAAGGGCTTGCCGCTGCGTGGAAACAGCTTGCGAAATCGATCAATGGCACCCGCCACCTCATTCTCTTCTCCGACGCGGCCGACTCCGAAGAACCGGGCGCTTACCGACAATTGCTGAAAGAAATCACCGCGAACCAAGGCACGGTCAGCGTGATCGCTCTCGGGACGGAACAGGATACGGACGCGGATTTATTAAAGGATATTGCGGAAAAAGGGGGGGGCCGGATCTTTTTTACTCATCAAGCCGATGACCTCCCGAATATCTTCGCCCAGGAAACGGTGGCGGTCGCCCGGTCCGCCTTCCTCACCGAACCGGTCGGCACCCAACGCATGCCGGGAGCCCTGGAGCTGGCGGAAAGTCGCCTCCCTTTCCCCGAAACTGTGCCCGCGCATAACCTCTGCTACCTCCGTCCGGAAGCGACCTTGGCGGTGCGAACGACCGATGAAGAAAAGGCTCCGCTCCTCGCCTTTTGGCAACGGGGAGCCGGGCGAGTCGCGGCGCTTTGCGTGCCGACCGGAGGAAAAATCGCCGCTCCTTTCCTCGCCTGGGAGGGTTTCGCTCCGCTCGTTCAAACCATCGCCCGATGGACCGCCGCCCCCGATCTCCCGCCCGGTCTCCACGCCCGGGTGCGGCGCGAGGGGCAGACCGCCCGGCTCGAACTCTTCTACGATCCGGACCAACAGGAAACGCTCCTCCGTCAGCCGCCCCGCATTGCGACACGGACGGGGAACGAAGAACGGGAGGTGGTGTGGGAACGGTTGGAGCCGGGCCGCTATCAGGCGGTGCTGAGCCTCCCCCCCGATGAACCGCTGCGTGGCGCGATTCAGGCCGGAGAGGCGGTGCTCGGCTTTGGGCCGTTGATGGGGGGCGCAGAGGAAGAATGGCAATTCGATCCAGCCAAACTCCGGGCGCTCCGCGAGGAAATTCGGGCGACAGACGGAAGGGAACTGGTCGACTTCGCCGATGCTTGGCTCAGCCCGCCCAAACGGGCCGAAACCGATCTCCGCCCCTGGTGCATCCTCTTGCTCCTTCTCCTGCTGGCGGCCGACTCGTTCGTCACTCGGTGGTTTGGCGAAGCTGACAGAGCGGCGGTCGGGGGCGCGGGAGCGCTGTAGCCACGGCACTCTGCTGCCGTGTCCGTCCCGGAGGGGCGGAGCCCTCATTGTGGCGGCTTCGCCGCGTTGACGCCCCAGCGGAGTGGGGCGGCTACAGGAGGCGCAAGCGGCGGTCGGGGGCGCGGGAGCGCTGTCGCCACGGCACTCTGCTGCCGTGACCGTCCCGGAGGGGCGGAGCCCTCATTGTGGCGGCTTCGCCGCGTTGACGCCCCAGCGGAGTGGGGCGGCTACAGGAGGCGCAAGCG
>CAZSPO010000537.1:0-2509 GCA_964608775.1 uncultured Chthoniobacterales bacterium
GCGCTAGGCTCCGCCTTTGTCTCCGACCGGATCACCCTGGCGGATATCGAGGCGGCTTTGGAACAGCTACGGACCCCGGCTCCGCTTCATGCATCGACAATCCCATCGCCTTAGCCCAGAGAACCGAGGCCCTTCTCACAACCCCTCGCGCCCTTTCTGTTGGCGGAATGCCAGGGGGGCGATGCCGAGTTGCCTTTTAAATTGGCGCGAAAAATAGAAGAGGTCTCGATACCCGAGTAATTCGGCGATTCGACCAATCGGTAAGGGCGTTTCTTTTAGATAGTAAGTAGCCAAAGCTAATCGCTGGCGAATCACAAAGCTGCGCGGGGCCTCACCGGTTAAAGCGTGGAATTGCCGGGTGAGTTGAGCCCGCGACCAGCCGCACCAGCGGGCCAGCTCCTCGACCGACCAAGGTGCTTCCGGTCGACGACAAATCTCTGCCACCACCTGCCGAAGGCGGAGTGCCGCATCCGACTCCGTGGCCTGGCTGGAGCCCGCCAAAATGCGATGCACCAACAACCAGGCGACCGCCAGGGCCAAACGCCGAGTCCTGCCCCCGGCCATCTCCCAATCCTCCGCAGCCCGTCCGCTCTCCCGAAACCAAAAGGCGGGGTCACCGACTTCTGCGCTCAGGAGCGTTCCGGAAATGCGCGCCTGGTCGAGGGTGCCGTCGGCTTTCCCAGGCCAAAAATGACAAGCAAAAACGACCAACGGGTTATCCGGCGCATTGTGACCCGACACGGCGTCCCCCGGTTGCAAGAGCAAGCTCGTCCCGGCATGAAGCGGAATCTTGAGGTGATTCACTTGAAGCAGCCCGTTGCCCTTCCAGACGCACCAAAGAAGATAGTCCGGCAGCTGCGGCCTCGCCCACTGCCAATCGGGGGCACAATGATACATTTTGGGCGTGCCCGTTGGTTTAAGCTCCACCCAATCGGCCCCCGGCTTGGTTGTCATGCGTCAAAGGTGCAAAAAAATGCGCCGCCGTGCCATTCCAAATCATGGGAAAAATTGGCGACGGTTGACCCATGATATCGCCTCCCCCTCCCCTCAGCCCCGGCCCCTTTTCGGAAGGGCAAATCAGTCGGTTCCATGAAGGTGGCTACCTTATGGTGCCCGGTTTATTATCGGGCGAAGAGGTGCAAGCCGCCACTGACGCGTTCGCGGAAATCCTGGCCCTCCACGCGAATGGCTCGACGGGAGCCGTCTGGCACCTACCGCCAGCGGGCCGGGGTGAAGCGGTGTTGAAATCTCCGGGCTCGCGTTTCTCCATCCACACCGAACCCAACTGGGATCCCACCGGACGCGAACTGGCGGTCATTGATGGGCACGTGCGCAAATATTGGGGGTTTTCCGACGAACATCCATTTTTCCAATCCCTCCTCAATGCACAACACCACCGGCTTTACCAAAGTGTCGTGGCATTGCTTGGCGAAGGAGCCGTGCTTTTCCAAGAGATGGCCCTCGTTAAACCCCCGTTCGTCGGGAGAGAAAAACCGTGGCACCAAGATAACGCCTACTTTGCTGTCACCCCCCTGGATCAAATTCTCGGGGTCTGGATCGCCCTCGACCCCGCAGACGCCACCAACGGCTGCATGCATCTCTTGCCAGGCGGACATCGGTTGGGCGGCTTTAAGCATGGGCACCGGACCGATTGCGAAATCGTTTCCCCCCGATTTGACCCCTCCAACGCAGTCGCGATTCCGGTCGCTGCTGGTGACGCCCTCTTTTTTTACGGCATGCTCCCGCACCAAACCCCACCCAACCGAAGCGAACGCCGGCGGCGGGCCATGCAATTTCATTACCGGGGGGCTGCCACCGAACAGCTTGAGGCCGAGGATTATGACCGGCACTTCGCCGAACCCGACGGCACACCGGCTTCCTGCGCCGCTTTTCATCGAGAAGCAAGGGGGTAAAGCCAGCGAAACAAACGCATCGCTCCCGTTGGCCGCATACTTCTCCTTGGCGATCCACGTCCGGCCTTCTACAGTATGGTCATGCTGATTGTTTCCGAGGAAATCTTGTTGCTGGTGATCGATGATTCATCCGGCGAATTTATGTCCCTCCCGATCATGGCGCGGGAACATGCCATCGCCGGGGCGTTGCTGATGGATCTCGCGTTTGCGGGACGGATTGATTGCGACCTAAAAGATCTCAATTTGGTGGAGGCCACGCCCCTCGACAACCCAGTGCTCAACCGCGCTCTCGCCGTGATTGCTGCCGAAAAAGAAACGCGGTCGCCGAAATATTGGGTGGAATGGTTTGCGCGAGAAGCCGCCGATTATGAAGCCGAATTGCTTCAACGACTCATCGACAAAGGCATTCTGCGGAAGGAAGAACACCGGTTTCTTTGGGTCTTCTCCAGCCGACGCTATCCCGTCATCAACAACCAGGAAGAACGCGAGGTGAAATATCGAATCAGCTCGGTCATCTTCAGCGATGAAATCCCTGAGGCCCGCGATATCGCCATAATCTCCCTCGCGAGTGCCTGCAATCTTCTGGAGGAAATCTT
>CAZSPO010000538.1:0-807 GCA_964608775.1 uncultured Chthoniobacterales bacterium
GTCTCCCCCGCGACTCTGGCTTAAAGAAGCCGGCACTCTTCCCTGCAGGGAGGCGAGCGGTTCTTGGGCAACCACTCCCTCATAAGTCCGACTTGGGTCAGTGCGCACCCGTAGCTGCACCGCAGCTCCGGCATGAACCAAACGAGCCTCTTTTTCCGAGACCGGGACCAACACATCGAACGCTTCATTCGGCAAAATGGTCACGACCGGATCGCCTGTTTGAAAGTATCTCCCCAAGAGATCCGGCAAATTACGAGTGACCACGACACCCTCCGAAGAAGCCCTCAGCGTCAATGCATCCCGTGCGTTTCTCTTTTCATCCAGCCGGACTCGCACACTTTCCAATTCGCCCTGCAACTTGCGATACACCTGAGTGTCTCGATAATAATTTGCCATTTTCAATCGGGCATCGATTTGCGCTTCATCCCCTTCCAAAACCGCAATTTCAAACTCCAGATCTGGACTTCGCAAGACGGCAACGGGCTGGCCAGGGCCAACGGCGGTCCCTTCGCTTACGAAAATCTCGTCCAAAAATCCTGGGGCTTCTGCACGCAGCGTTTCGCCATTAAATACCTCCACCACAGCCGCCCTATTCACCGTCCGTTCAACGGGAATCATCAACAGCCCAGCCACAAGCAAGCCAGTTAAAATCAGAACACCCAACGGCCTGAGATGATCCAATCCTCGCAATTTTGCCCCAAAAACATCCCGGCCCAGCCGCCAAAGAGGCAACACTAGGGTAGCAGTCAGAAAGGCTCCCATGAGAAGAACGGCGATAATCCGCAGTCCAATCGAATTGAGCATGGA
>CAZSPO010000538.1:817-2493 GCA_964608775.1 uncultured Chthoniobacterales bacterium
AATCAAGCCGCCCAAAAAGGCTTGTGAAAATCACCAGGATATAAAGAAAGGAAATGGCTGCGTAGATCAACAGGCTTCGCTTTTGACGCGGGGTGACATTCTTGAGAGCGGAGTCGGATTTTTGCCCGATCACCCACCGGTTCACCAGCGAGCGAAGCGCTTTGGTGGATTTGGTCCGTAGGTTGGGAATCTCAAGCCAATCACTGAGCACGAAATATCCATCAAATTTGATGAGCGGATTAGCATTGACCAAGAGCGTCCCGATGCTGGCGATAACGATTGCTTGAAGGGCGAGGTCTTTGCCGAGACCGGGTTGAAGCAACAACCAGATTGGCACCAGGATCGCGGCAAACAAGACTTCCACATAGATACCAGCTGCCGAAACCGCCATGCGATGGTATTTATTGGGGAAGAGCCAAGCATCGGTTGTATTGATGTAAAGAAGCGGGTTAAAGAACATAAACATGACGCCAGCTTCATGCACCTCGCCTCCATAGTGTTTGCAGGCCACCCCATGGCCGATCTCATGCACCGCCTTCAGAGAGAGCATCACGAGGATAAATAGTAGAAAGTTGAGGGGCGAAGTAAACCACCCAAGCTCGAATCGTATCTCCTGGCGATTCTCGAAGGCCAAATAGCAGGATCCCAAGACAAGAAGCCCAGCAACCAAACTAAACCAGCGAGTAAAAATGAATCCGAATTTCGGGGTCAACCAACTCAGGATTTGCTCCGGGTCGTTGAGAGGACGCATGATCCGCATCCAGGATAAAAGCCCGCGCGTGACCCTTGTTTTGCGCTTTATCGCCTGCTTACGTCGGTGCACATGGACGACCTGCCGCCCCGGCACCACGCAAAGCTGGGAGACCAACAAGGTTCGCCGCAGGGCATTCGCCTTTTTCACGAGCTGAGCTTTTGTGTATTGCAATCGCACCCACGGAGCGTCCCTCCACCAAATATTGGCCACCTCATCCACCCGAGTCGGTTTTCGGACCATTGCGACCAACTGGTAATCTTGCCATGCCACTTTCACAAACTCTGCGGAGACCGGGTCGCGAATCACCGCGAAGCTTTCCCCATCATAAACATGCCGCACAACTCTGAGGTCAGCCCGAAGAGGGACTGGCTTCCGCTTTTCTCGCCTTGCGGGCCACTCGTGGTCGTCAGAGGATCCATTTCATTCGGAGAAAATGTATAAATTTTCGGAAAGTTACCACAATGAATGGCCGCCGGGCAACCGTAATCCTGGCCGTGCCAGAAAAGCCTGGGCGAATTTTATCCCGCAATTCTGGCGGCAACTCAATGTTTGGAATGGTGGCGAAAAAAATGTTCCGATCATCCGTTGCGTATGCCATTTGGCTGATTGCGCCCGGATCTGACAGGGTGGTGTGGAGCGTCAAGCTGGAGTTGGCGCTCAAAATGTAAGCGACTTCCAATGACTCTCCCTTCTCCAAAGCTTTTGCGACCATGGAATAATCCGATTCGTCAATTTCCATCTGGAGCTCCCAGTCCTGCAAAGAAGCGACTTCGCAAAAAACTGCACCTGTCTGCAAGACATTGCCAACAAGGTGATGCACATCTTTGGTCAACACGATCCCATCCACCGGCGAGCGAAATCCCGAGCGCTGAATGAGATCCTCATAGCGCTTCTCCTTTTGGAGCGCTTGTTCCGCCGCCAG
>CAZSPO010000539.1:0-2475 GCA_964608775.1 uncultured Chthoniobacterales bacterium
TGTTGTGTGCCTTGTTTCCACCGGTGCTTCCCCTTGGGCTTTGTCTCCTCCGTCAGATGCCACCGCTGCCCCGGGTGCCGACGGCTGTGGGGGTCGCCCTGCTGCTCCTGTTCGGAGCGGCCGGGTGGCGGTTGCTGCCGACCGCTGAGGAAGCCCCGTTGGCTCGGGCGATGATGGCGGAAACCGGCCAATTGGCTGAATCCCTGGCGGCGACTGATGGGGAAGCGCTTTGGGCGGGGCGAACGGAATTGCGGGTGTTGGGGTTTGCTCCCGAAACCGCCCGACGGATTGCCGGTTGGCCGGTATTGATGCCAGTTCTTTTGGAAAATGAACGGATGCTGGGGGAGCCCGTGGCTTTCGTGACGGCGCAGCCAGCCTTCGACCAAGCGATCTTTGCGGGGCCAGCGGCGGAGACCTCCGCGTTGTTGCCATTTTTATCGGGCTCGACGGGCGGCTGGCAACCGGGGTGGGTAAACGCGGCGGGTTGTTGGTTGGTCGCCCCTGGCGAGGGGACTCCGAATTGGGAGGTGCCGGAGCCGACGACCGAGGGGCATCCGATCTTGCAGGCACGAACGGCGGGTTGGCTGCAGGCTTTGGCTCAAGGGGGAGCGGTTCGTCGTTGGCTAGATGCGGCCGTGGCGACCGGAGCCGGGCGGGTGCCAACCGAGGTGCATCTGCGGCGAGCCCGCTATTTTATAGGTTTACAACGAATGGGGGATTCGCTTGCCGAAGCCGAGGCGGTGTTGGCGAGGGATCCGATGCAACCGGCGGCTTGGTCCATGAAGGCCCAGGTGCTATATGGGGCGCGAGATTTTGGGAAAGCTTACGACGCTTCCGCGCGGTTGCTGGAGTTGACGCCGCACGATCCGGCGGCACTCTGGTTGCATGCCCGGATTGCGCACCAAGTAAAACATTATCGGGCGGAGGTGGATGCTTTAGAAAAGTTGATTGCGATCAAGCGAGCGGCAGGTCTGGATTCCACGTTTGAGACCGTGTTAATGGGCCAAGCCTTCGCTCGGGATGGCGATGCGAAGCGGGCGTTGCGTGCCTTGGACGAGGCATCGGAATCCACGACACTGACTCCTGAGATGCTGGAACAAATTGCGCGCACGCGGGAATTGATTCGGACCCGGGCCGGGCTGGAGTAAACGCCATGGAAGAGCTGCGGCGCGAGTTGGCGTTCAGTCCGGATCGGCTTCGCAGTGCTCTCAAGACGGGGGTGGCCTGCACGCTGGGGTTTTGGGCCGCGTTGGGGTGGCGTCCAGATCATCCCTATTGGTTGCTCATTACGATCCTGATTGTCTCACTACCCACTTACGGAGCGAGTGTGGAAAAAGGAGTGCTCCGGATTGGGGCGACGTTGGTGGGTATGACGGGGATGATGGGATTGATCGCGGTTTTCGCGCAGGCACCGACCGCTTTCATTTTGTCGGGCCTGGCTTTGGTGAGCGGGATCAATTTGTTGGGGCGAACAGGGTTTTATCCGCCAGCGGCGCAGATGGCCACGGTTTACACGCCTTTTTTGGCAGTGCAAGGGGTCTTGAATCCGTTGGGGGCTCCGGCGTTTTTGGCAGCTCGTTGTGTGGATACGGTGGTGGGTGTGGGGATTGCCTGGTTGGTCAATCGACTTGTCTGGCCTGTCTATGCAGGCGCAGCCATCCCGGATGCTTTGGCGGAGAGCTTGCGTATGTTGGCGACGCGGCTGAGGGAGCCAGGGGGGGGCGAAGAGGCGGGAGGACGGCAGACGGATGCGGTGAGTGGTTTGTTGGACCGGGCCGGTTGGGAGGTGGAACGGGAATCGTTGCCCCGTCAACAATGGGAGTCGCGATTGGTGGTGGTCGAGAATCTCGCATCCGCCGTCTGGCACTTGCGGAGGCGTTGGCTTCGAACCGCCGGAGTGGCACGGCTTGAACCGTTCTTGCGGGAGATGCGGCAGGTGTTGGCGGTGGTGGCCAGTGAGCTGGAGGAAGAGGCGGATAAGTTAGCCCGGAAAAATCAAGGGGAACCACGCCAATCCGTGCGATCATGGATCTCGACAAGGGTTCGGGCCTTCAGCGGCTCCCCCTGGCTCCGCTCTGGTCGAAGCGAACATTCGTCGGATCACCCCCCGCACGAACAACCTAATCTTCCCGGTGATTTGTCGAGGCCATCGGGAAATTTCCGTTCGATCACGCCCGAGGGGCGGGGGGGGGAGAGAGGGGAGGCAGAGAGTCGAGTGCAGGCGGCGTTTCAAGCGCTGCGACGGGCGAGTTGGGCGCGGAAGAAATGCTGGACATGCTGCTCGGTGGCGAAGGCGACGAAGACGCTGCCAGCGCCAGTGGTAGCCGCGCGGGAGGGCGCTAAAGAAAGACCGGAAGGCCCCCTGTTACTCTTGCGGTGGCTCTCCCGCGCGCGCTCCGCCAGCGATTCCATCTGCACCACCACCAGCAACAACGCCCACATCGGAGTACGCCGAAAAGAAGAGTGTGCTGTGGG
>CAZSPO010000540.1:0-2473 GCA_964608775.1 uncultured Chthoniobacterales bacterium
ACCCCGAATCCGGAAACCAGTTCTCCTCCGATTGTCACGGAGATACTGCGGTAAAGTGGCCCGTCCTTTCCCGTAAGCGCACTGTGGGCCGCATCAACCACCCGATTCATATTTGCTTCCGTTTGCTCAAAGGAGGTGCCCTTTGGCATAGTGAGACTGACCCGGATTTCCTCGCCCTCCACAACGGGGAAGAAAATAAAGCGCAGGTGGCCTCCTGCAACGATTCCGGCAGTAACGAGCATGAGAGCGATGCCGCTGGCGATGATGAGGTAGGGCATTGTTACACTCAGTCGCACCGCTGGCATAATCAGCTTATCCCGAAAGAGGTAGAGCCCGCTCTGGACGAATTCCTTTAGCCGCTTCATGGGGCCGACGGTCCAATCTCCACCGTGGGACATGTGTGACGGAAAGATGAGTAATACTTCAAGCAGCGAGATGAAAAGAACCGATAGGGCCACAATAGGCACGGGGCGGATAAGCTGGCCGAGCATACCACTCGAAAACAGCAAGGGTGCAAAAATAGCCATGGTGGTCATGACCCCGATGATCACGGGAGCGGCTACATTCAGCAGCCCGCGAATAGCTGAAACCAACCCCGGCTGGCCTTTTTCCTGTTCGTCGAAAATACTCTCGCCGACAACAATCGCATCATCGACGACAAGCCCCAGCACCATGATCAAGCCCAGCAACATGGTCATGTTGATCGTAGTAAACTGGCCGAATATCATGAACCCGCCCATGAAACAAACCGGTATCCCGACACTGGTCCAGAAAGCGAGGCGCAGGTCCAGGGTGAGCGCGAGGAAGCCAAAGACCAGCGCAAGACCCATTATGGCGTTGCGTAATAGTAGGTTTATTCTGTCCCGGATCAGCTCCGTCTGGTCTCCGACGAGAATGACTTTCACCCCGGGCGGCGGAACGTAATCCTCCAGAAATGCCTTAACCGTATCGGCTACTTCGATGGAATCCTCTCTTGCACCACGCGCAACCTGCAGAAAGACCGCAGGTTGCCCGTTGTAAGTATTGATCAGCGGGACGTCCTCAAAGCCATCGTCAATGCTCGCGACATCCTTCAACTGTAACTGACGGCCTTCAAAATCACTCAACACAACGATGTTGCCATAATCTGCGGCCTCCTGAACTTGAGCATCGGTTCTTAGCAGAATATTACCTGCTGACGTGCGCAAGGTTCCACCGGAAAGGTTGACGGAGGAAGCCCTGATGGCGTTGGCGATTTGGTCTATCGACAAACCGTATTTCCTTAGAGTGACCTGTGAGACCTCGATTGAAATTTCATAGGGCCTTGTGCCCTGCATGGTAATCGAACTCACCTTGTCCTGGCGCAACAGAGAACGTTCGAGTGCTTCCGCCGCCCGCCGCAATGCAAGCTCGCCCACATCCCCGGTAACCGTTAAACGGGCTACGTTGGAAACGATAGATGTGATGGAAACCTGGGGACTTTCAGCGCCTTCGGGCGGAAATCCAACCAGGGAATCGATGGAAGAGCGGACTTCATCTGAAACAGACTGCGCGTTTGCGAAGTCATCCAGTTCAATCGTCAAGGTCCCCATACCTTCGAACGCGTTGGAGCGCACGCGCTCGACCCCCTCGAGGCCCATGATGACTTCCTCAGCCCTGCTGTTTACGCTGAAAGCGATCTCCTCTGGAGTGGCACCGGGATAGATGACCTTCACGGTCAGGGTGCGGGGATCAATTTCTGGAAACTGATCCGAATTGGTTCGGGTCATGGTGAGCAAACCACCCATCAGGACGATTACCATCAGCACGTTGGCTGCTACCGAATTACGCGCAAACCAACCGATTACGCCGCCGCCGGAACTGTCCAATTGCAAACTCATTTTTCAGACTGCCGGGGGATAATTCGTGCCGGAGTGGAAACGACCGGGTTGATTAAAGGCGAGATAACGACTCCGTCTCCCGTGTCAAATGGCGCGACAATGAGAGATTTATCCTCTGTCAAGCCAAGGATTTCAAGCGAGTGTTGCTGTCACGGCGGATTTTTGCACGGGCTCATGGTCGGACGGAAGTGATCGTGGCGAAGGCGAGGCGGTGGTTGAAGGCATTCATGGCATCGTGGAAGTCCTTGAAGGTCGATTGCCGGGCGTTTCTGCGCTTGCGCCGCCAGTGGTAGTAGAGGCCCACCGCACAGCGGCGCAGGATCCCCAGGATGAGCAGGGCATTGCGGTTGCGCACTCGGCTGGCATCCTCGCCGCCGCTGACATCGAGACGCTGATGTAGGCCGCCCTCGATGTCCCAGTATCGGCGGATGCGTTCGAGCATCTCGTCGCCACGGGCCGGATCGGGTGGCAGGCTGCAGAGGTAAACGACGCGCTCCTCGCTGGTTTTGCCTTTGTTTTTTCCCCGCAGCGCGGTGGTCGTCCGGGTGATCTCCACCACCGAGCGGACGTGGGCGCAGCAGAGGGTTTCGGCATCGGCCTCTACCCAGCGCAGG
>CAZSPO010000541.1:0-2471 GCA_964608775.1 uncultured Chthoniobacterales bacterium
CAAAATCGGTGTCGTCTTCGGTGATGGTGACCGTGGCGGTGGTGGTGGTGCCGAGTTCGGCCTCGGTGTCGAGCTGCGGGTTCTGAAGCGTCACCGTAAAGGAGCGGTCTCCCTGGTAACCGGGCCGGGAAAGAATGGTGACGGGCACCGGTTCCTGGATGTCATCGACCGCAAACGGAACGGTCAACGGGTCGGCCGTCACGGTGAAATCGGTCGAAGCCGTGGCCGAACCGTCCGCGAAGTCGGCATCGACAGACACGGCATTGTCCGTTCGGACCGTCCGGTCGATGAGGATTTCGTTCGAAACGGTGTCCGCGTCGCCCTCGGAAACGGTAAAGGAGGCGTTGGCCAGGTCGAAGACGGCGTTTGAGGGGGGGGTGCCGACCACGATCTGTTCCAGGTTGGAGCGTTTGAGGATGGGATCAGTATCTTCAACGGAAGCAAAAACGCCCAGAAAGTCCGCTTCCGAAAAACCAGGAAACGTGTTGCCCGTATTGATGATCAGATGGGCTCCGACACCGCTCCAGTCGGGATTTCCAAAGCCATTCTGAACGTTCAGCAAGTCGGTGAATACCACAACGATTTCCTTCCCCTCGATGTCCGCATCCCATGTCGTCTGGTTCGCTGCGGACACCCATGTCAAAGCGCCGAGCGGCCAAGTGGCACCACTTGGGGTCTCAAAGCTGAGCGGGAAGTTGAAGGTGGTGAAGCTGAAAGGCCCGGACTCGATGGCGGTGAAAGAGTCATCAAGACTGGCAAGCGGGACCGAGAAATCAGTCGATGCAAGATCATCGAAAAAACCGAGAAACACGGTGCCAGTAAAGGGAGAAGTGCCGTTTGCACCGGCCACGAATTGCCCTCCCGGGATGTCGAACTGGATGTCCGCGGCGTGGAGATGCCACTGGTGAAGCAGGAGCAAGGAGCTCGCGAGAAATAGGGTCTTCTGGGTCTTTTTCATTGGCCAAGCGCGTGATGCAAGCTGGGAGCGGAAGTTTGATGGGTATCTGGGCGACTGTGGAAACGTTCGAGTTCGCCCGAGAGTCCCACTCCTCGCTTATCGGAGTTCCGGCCGTTTGTCATAGAATCTTTTGTTACGACGCTGTCACAGAGATAAAGCTTCTGGTCAGTATCATTGAATACTTTGAGCGCCTAATGGTTTAAAAATGCAGATTGTTATACTTATCTGACTTGCAAACCATCTCATATCGCGTTCGGAGCCGACTATTCCTCAGAACTGCGCGCGAGCGACCTTGAATCGACGCGAAGAGTGACGGAATTGATACACAAAGCCAGTTGGAGATGGGATTGGTGCATGTGAGATGGTGTTCGTGGTTTTGGGGGGCAGCCCAGGCTTGTCCTCCGGCCAGACAGAGCGCCCCGGCAGTTTCCGGGGTGGTAAAAACAAACAAAACCAAACACAACTCGATACTAAGCAACTATGAAGAAATCATTAGTAAGCTGCGCGATTGGGGGCCTCCTTGCCGGGAGTTTGACCCTCACTCAGGCTCAGCTGCCCGTAAGTAGGACGTCCTTTGCGGAGCTGGTTCAGCTCACCCCAGGACTTCAATATGTTTCCTTGGCAGCCAAGGCGACTCCGGTGGCGCGTGGGACGGTCACGGCCGTCACCAGCGATACCGTCACTTTGGACGTCCCGGCAGGGACATTCAGCAGTCTCTCGGGAGCCCACAGCGCTCAGATCGTATCTGGCCCTTGGGCTGGCTACACGTTCGATGTGACGAACCCGACCGGGACGCAGATCGATATGGACGGCCTCACTGCTTCGGCTGCGTCCGTGGCGGTCAACCTGACCGAGGTTGAAGTCGTCAAGCAGCTCACGCTGGACGAAGCGTTTCCCAGTGGAGGAAACTTCACTTCAGGCGCGACTCCGGGGTCTGCTGACCGCCTTGTGCTCGTCAACGGTGGGGCCATTTTTCAGGCGTTCTACAACGGCTCTTCCTGGGTTGATACTCTTGGAAATCCGGCTGGCAGCACTACGCTTCCGCTGAATGGTGGCGCGATCGTCAACGGAGCGGCCACTCCTGGTAGCGCGTTTGTCTCGGGCGTTGCTCCAAGCGGCGACCAAGTGGTTTCCTATGACGCCAGCGGTTTGGTGGCCGTTGGGAATCCTTATGGTGAGGCACTGACCCTTGCCGATTTGGAATCAGTCGTTAATCCGGGTGCGACGCCCGGGGCTGCGGACCGGATCATCTTCGTCAGTGGCGGCGCCTTACTCCAGGTGTTCTTCGACGGAACCGACTGGAACAGCACGGCGGGAGGTACTGTTGCGGATACTACGGCTCTAGGTGACGGTTTTTTTGTTCAAGGAGCTGCCGCAGGTGTCATCACCTTCGAGGAATCCTTCTAACCCGCTCGTGAGATTAATCTCAAGAATAAAAATATACAAAAAAGTAAGTTAATTAGTAAGCTACAAGCATAATTTGTCTGATTTGCTCTAAGTCGAGGGTTGCATC
>CAZSPO010000542.1:0-2463 GCA_964608775.1 uncultured Chthoniobacterales bacterium
ATTCAGCGGTTTTTTGATCCTGAACCCGAGATTCTTAGCAATCGGGAACGGGCGCGCATTGCGGAGTCACTGCTCCCACCCGGGTTAAATCGTTCCGTCGCATTTTTATTAGATGAAATCGATTGGATTCGGGAGCAGTGCATCACCCGGCTCGGAGCCTACTTAATTGCCGACCGGAGCGGGCGAGCCGCCGGGTTGAATACCCGCCAACGGGAGGCGGTCTGGGATTTTCAAGCCGCCTATCAAGCCGCCTGCGAACAGAGAGGTAAATTGGACGTCAGCTCCCTGGTCATGCAGGTCTGGAAACAACTGCGCAGCCAGAAAGTCGGCGCGTCCGTGTTCGACGCGATTTTCATTGATGACGCGCAGTTTTTCGCGCCGATGTGGTTTGATTGCGTGAAGACGGTGCTCAAACCGGGTGGGCAGCTGTTTCTCGCCGCCGATCCCACGCAAGGGTTTTTACGCCGTCGCACTTCCTGGTCGGCCGCCGGGATTGAGGTGCGGGGTCGATCGACTCGGTTGCATGAGGGTTATCGTTGCTCGCGCGCGATTCTCCATTTCGCCTCCCAATTCTACCGTTCCCGACTGCAGGACGAAGTGAGTGACGAAATCGATCTGCCCTCCAGCCAGGCGATTTCTCATGCCCCGCCAGCGGGTGGACCTCCTCACATTTTGCTCATCGAGGATGCCCAAAACCGCCTCGATCGGGTGGTCCACGACATTCAACGGCTCGTTGATCGAGGATGCGCCCCGGGTCAAATTTTGGTTCTCCACGAAATCCCCACCCGTCTCGAACGGCTGCGGGAGGCGATCAATGCGAAATTCGGCCGTGGTCGAGCCCTGCTGCTCAGGTCGGAAGCGGCCAATGCCCGGGTGCTCGCCCGGCTCTGTCCCATGAGCATCGCCACCGGGCTCGAAGCTCCCGTCGTCTTCGTGCTGGGGCTGGACGAGCTGTTTGAAAAGGAGCGTGACCCGGATTTGAATGAGGACGAACGGGAAGCGCTCATCCGAGATCACACCCGCAAAATCTACATGACCTTCACCCGGGCGGGACAAAAATTGATCGTGATATTAAAAGACGCCCGGTCTTTGATCCATTTCAACGGGCTCGATGCCATTCTGCCACGAATCGTCAGCGCCGACGAATCGTGAGGGACCCATTCGCCGTGAGGTGCCCTTTAATCGTGCGCCGAAGCTCGGTATTCCGCCGGGCCGCATCCAAAATGCCGTTTGAACACGCGCGAAAAATGAGCCGGATCGCCAAATCCAAGCGCCTCGCCAACAGCCGCAGCCGTCAATGGCTCGTCGAGAAGGAGCTGAGCCGCCCGCTCCATTCGGAGCCGATGATGAATGCGCAAAGGGGTGGCCCCAACCTGACGCGTGAACAAACGATTGAGGTATTGAGGCGAGTAACCCGCCCGCGCCGCGAGGGAGGCGAGATCAAGCGGTTTGTCCCACCCCGCATGCACCATCGATAATATTTCTTCCACCACCGGCCCTTCAGTCGTCGGATGTAAAAGATCGCGCTCCGCACAAATTTGCAAATAGCCGTGCGTCACCAAATGGCCGAATCCGCTCAGCAACCGACGTCCGAAGGAAGTCATTCCATCGTGCCGCATCTCCATCGCCGCTTCTTCAAACCAACCCACCAGTCGGGTCCCCCGCACATCGGTCAAGAGCTGCGGTGGTCGGAGCCGCTCGAAAGCATCTAGCCCGTTCGGGAGCCTCACCTCGACGTGCAAAGAGATAATGCGCACCCGCTGAGTGGTGCTCCACGCCCGATGAACCGCCCCTTTTGGCACGCGATAAAGGCCCCCCACCCCCGAAGAAACCGCCTGGCCATCCAGCTCCCACACCACTTCGCCTTCACTGATGAATAAAAAATTATGCGTCCCCAAGGTGCGCGAGTCGAGGGTGTATCCGGACGTTCGTTCCTGTAAACTGCCGCCTCTCGTTTGCACTGTCACCTGCTCCAACTCGTGGGGCCGGGGTGGTTGCGCGGATTTTGGCATGCGTCCCAAGCTATCACACATCGCACAGAAAGGACGACTTCTCCCGCTAGGCAACCACTTCCCTTCTCCCATCCGATACTGATTTATGCGTTTGATTTACTTCCTCCCTGCCGTGACCGCTTCCTTGCTTCTGCTCAACGCTTGCGGCCAAAAACCCGCGCCCCCTGTCGTCGAAACTCCAGCACCCGACGCCAAGGTCCGGCTGGCTTCCGCCATCGATCAATTTGCCGCCGCCCCAGCCGATGGCACAGCCGCTGCCGTCGACAAAGCGTTTGCCGAATATAACATCGAAATCAGTGATCTGAAATTGCAGCGGGACGGCACCGAAGCCCAAGACCTGGCCGAACTGCAACTTCGCATCTCCGAAATGGAAACCCATCGCGATGCCGAAGCGATTCGTTACCAAGCCGCCCGTGTAGACGCCGGATTGGAGAACGCCAAAGATTCCGTC
>CAZSPO010000543.1:0-2462 GCA_964608775.1 uncultured Chthoniobacterales bacterium
GATCTTGATCGTCAATTTTTTCCTCACCATGTTCCTCAACATGCTGATTCCAGCGGGGAGGTCCGGCTGATGGCACCGGAGAACGAACCCGCATGGATGATCGCGGTCAACGGCCTGCGCAAGCGGCTCGGGGGCCAGGTGGTGCTGGACGGGATCGATTTAACCGTGGCGCGCGGGGAAACCCTCGCGGTCATCGGTCGAAGTGGCGGCGGCAAGAGTGTGCTGATGAAACATCTGGCCGGCTTAATCTGCCCGGACGAAGGGGAGGTGCGAATCGATGGCGTGAATCTCTGCGGCTTGAATGAACGCCAGCTCGGGCCGGTCCGCCGCAAGATCGGGATTCTTTTTCAGGACGGAGCCTTGTTTGATTCGATGACCGTTTCGGAAAATGTGGCCTTCCCTCTTCGGGAACGAGGGGTGCGGGACCGCGGAGAGATTGCCCGCCGGGTGGAGGAGGCCTTGGCCCATGTGAGCCTGGAAGGGCAGGGGGAGAAAATGCCGGTCGAATTGAGCGGCGGCATGCGCAAACGGGCTTCGCTCGCCCGGGTGTTGGCCAGTCAACCGGCCTGCATTCTCTACGATGAACCGACCTCCGGCCTCGACCCGGTGGTGTCCGATTCGATTAACCATCTCATTCGCGATTTGCAGGTGAAATTTGGGGTCACTTCGGTGGTTGTCACCCATGATATGACCAGCGCTTACTTTGTCGCAGACCGGATTGCTTTTCTGCGAGCTGGCTCAATTTATTTGACGGGGGTTGCCGGGGATTTTCGAACATCCCAAGATCCGGTGATTCGCGATTTTGTAGAAGGCCGGTCGCGCGGCAACGATTGGATGAACCCCGGGGAGTAAACGTTATGGCACTCGAATCAAATCGCAGTTTGGAAATCAAAGTCGGCCTTTTCTTCCTGATCGGGTTCTCCCTATTAGGCGGTTTGGCGGTGACGTTTGGGCGGTTTGGAGAAACGGTGGAGCCTCGGATTTCTCTGACGATTGAGTTTCCCAATGCCTCGGGTTTGCTCCAGGGCTCGAGCGTGCTAATGGCGGGAGCCAAGATCGGTCGGGTGACCTCGCCTCCGAAGGTGCTGCCGGAGGGAAGGGGAGTCGCAATCGAGGTGAGCGTCCTAGAGAGTGTGCCGGTGCCGGTTGGTTCGGAGTTTCGCATCGGCAGCTCCGGTTTGTTGGGCGACCGATTCGTCGATGTCCGCCCCCCCAAAGGGCAGGCCGAAGCGTTTTTGCAAAGTGGGAGCGTGGCAATCGGGAAGCGGGAGTCGGGCATGGACGACTTGACGCGCGAAGGCACCGACCTCGTCGAGGAGCTGCGCGGGGTGGTGGCGAAGTTAGACAAGCTTTTTACCAAACTCGACACGGAAGTGTTGGACGACGAGAGCACGGCGAATTTGCGGGCGACCTTTGCGAATTTAAAGGCAGCCAGCGACGGGTTTGCCGAAGCGAGCCGTGGATTCGCTGAAGCCAGCGGGAAATTCACCGAGGTGATGGAGGAAGTGCGCTCGATGGTGGCCGACTTGAAAGCGTCCGCTGCTGGCATCGATCCGGTGCTGGAAAAAGCGGGTGGTGTCATGGATGACGCCAGTCGGACGGTGCAGAAGATCGGTCTGGCCACTGAAGATGTCCGCCGCAGCCTGGCTCAGCTCGATGGGTTGCTGGAGAAATTGGGCTCGGAGGAAGGGACGCTTGGGGCGCTCATGCAGGACGGAACGCTCCGGGAAGATCTCCAATCTCTCATCACCAATCTGCGGCGGCACGGGGTGTTATTTTACCGAGACAGCAGCGGGGAGAATGACGGCGATGCGCCGAAGCCGATTTTCCGCCCGGGACAGGGCCATCGAGGGCCGCGTTGATTTCCTTGCGGGATGCCGCAGTTGCTCGGATGGTGAACCGGTTGGCCTGATGCCCATGACTCCGCTTACGACTGTTAATCTCCTGCGCGTTTTATTTGTCGTTTTTTGTATGGTCGTCGGGGCGCAGATGGGGGAGGTGCTCGATCTGGGTTGGCCCGCCGGGTCGGCGATTGGGTCGGTGATCGGACTTTTTCTCGTCTTGATCGACCGATTATTGCAAGGGTTCACCCTGCGAGCCTTTTCCTCGGCCACCTTCGGTCTCCTGCTCGGCCTCGCGTTTGCCTCGCTGCTTCGGGCCTCCCGGGTGCTCTATTACCTTCCTGGCGATTGGGAGTGGGGGATCAGCCTGCTCTTTTATGTGTCGTTTGGTTATCTCGGGATGATGCTGGCGATGCGGAGCAATCGGGACGAGTTCTCTCTCCTCATTCCCTACGTCCGCTTTACCCGCCAAGCCGTGGAAGATGAACCGATCGTGGTCGATACCAGCGTGATTATCGATGGGCGCGTCTCTGATGTCGTCGCAGCCGGTTTTCTAAGCGGCACCTTCGTTGTCCCCCGGTTCGTCGTGGAAGAATTGCAGGCCTTGAGTGATTCCCATGA
>CAZSPO010000544.1:0-2458 GCA_964608775.1 uncultured Chthoniobacterales bacterium
CTTGAGCAGGGTATGCGCATCACTGGTACGCGGCGTCGCCTTGTCGAAACACTCTTTCGCGCCGCGATGCCGCTAAGCATCGAGGCCATCCCTCCATGTCAGGGTAGTTGTCACCTGATCGAAAATAGTCTCTAAATGGCATTCTTCCCCCCTCCCAGGGATCGCCCTAGGGCGATCCCTGGGAGGGGGGAAAGAGCCGGAAACAAAACCCAAAGAGGGCAGGAAAAGACAACGCATGAAATCCATATCCACTGAAAGAAAACAGGCCATATTGGCCAAAATGTCGGGACCGAATCGACCGTCGATACGCGCACTTGCCCGCGAAGAAGGCATTAGCGAAGCGACCCTCTACAACTGGCGAAAACAAGCCCGGCTGGCGGGAGCAGTGATGCCCGCTCACGACAACGCTCCCGCTGGCTGGAGCACCCGTGACAAGTTCAATGCAGTGCTTGAAACGGCACGACTGTCCGAGGCCGAAGTTTCCGAGTATTGTCGGCGCAACGGGCTTTATCCCCAGCAAATACAGCATTGGCGGGAAGCCTGCGAGAGGGCCAACGACTGGGACGATGTCCAAAAACTGGAGAGCGCCCGCAGGCGCAAGGAAGATGCCAAGGCCATCCGAGACTTGCAGCGCGACCTGCAGCGCAAAGAAAAAGCTCTGGCCGAGGCTGCCGCTTTGCTCGTGCTCAAAAAAAAAGTCCACCAAATCTGGGGGGACGAGGACGAATGACCACACCAGAACAGCGTTTGTTGATCCTCTCCCTGGTGGACGAGGCCATCCATGCCGGAGCCCGCTTGAAAGCCTGCTGCCGGACCATTGGGATGCATCCGCGCACGCTCACAAGGTGGCGGCGGGAACCCTCCGGCAGGGGCGACGGGCGTCCCTGGGCGATCCGTCCCCAACCGGCCAATGCACTCACCCCGGAAGAAAAGGCCGCCATCATCACCCTGGTTAATGAGCCGGCCAACGCGGACAAACCGCCCGCCCAGATCGTTCCTCAGCTCGCCGACCAGGGGCAGTATCTGGCTTCGGAATCGTCCTTTTACCGCGTCATGCGTGAGCACGACCAGATCAACCACCGGGGACGCGCCCGGGCTCCTCGAAGACAGCCCAAGCCCGTCCACATTGCCACCGGCCCCAATCAGGTCTGGGTTTGGGACATCACTTACGTCAAAAGCTCCATTAGCGGCATCTTTTTCTACCTCTACGTCATCATGGACCTCTACAGCCGCAAGATTGTCGCCCATGAGGTCTACGAGAACGAAAATGCGGCCAACTCTGCCACCTTGTTGCGCCGAGCGGCCTGGTCCGAAAAAATCGCGGTGGCCCAGCATCCTCTGGTTCTTCACGGCGACAATGGCAGCCCGCTCAAAGCTGGAACAGTGCTAAGCCTCATGCACAGCCTTGGAATCACGCCTTCCCATTCGCGACCCCGCGTCAGTAACGATAATGCTCACGCCGAAGCTGTCTTTCGAACCGCCAAATATCATCCAACCCTCGACTCCAATGGATTTGCCAACCTTACCCTGGCCCAGCAGTGGGCTCTGAAGTTCGTCCAGTGGTATAACCATGAACATCTCCACTGCTCCCTGCGATTCGTCACCCCGGAGCAAAAACACCGGGGCGAGGACCTTGAAATCCTCACCAAAAGGAAAGATCTCTACGAACTCGCCAAGGCACTAAACCCGCGCCGCTGGAGCCAGAACCGCACCCGCAACTGGGAGCCGACTACCCATTCCGCCTTGACCCCGGTCGACGAGCGAGAAATCGAGAAAATTCTAAAGAAATCCGCATGAATTTTAGTGACAACTATCTTGACACTTACCGCTTTGACGTTAGCAAAACAATATGAAGCCACTCTTACTCCTGATTTTCCTTTGCATGAGTGCTGCACTTTCTGCAGAGGAAGTTTTCCCTGACGACTTTGTTCTCCAGATTCTAGAACCGACCGGCGGCAAGATCGTCCGCCCGAAGGACTGGTTTTATGCCGAGCGACATGGCGGCCCGTCATACACTTGGATCATCTCGAAGGAAGATGTCGATAAAGAACCATACGACACCGGCGTGCGAATTCAGACCCTTATGGGCGTCGAGGAAGGCACAGGCAGGTCTCCGAAACAATTTGTGATGGATTTCATTGCCAAAAAGAAGAAGGAAGCAAAGCGGATATTCGATGAATGTGAACCGAAGGATCAAGGCCTATTCACTCGCGTATGCCTTCAGACCGAGGAGGGACCTTATAGGATTCTGTATTCCGCTTTCTGGGCGAACGGTTCGGATTTAGTAGTCATCTCGACAGCAGGGACTAAAACACAAGAATGGGACGAATATTCTGAGATATTCGACCAAATGAGCAATTTCGAACTTATAGACATGAAGCGATTTGAAAAAGAATAATGCTAACGAGCCGGTTAACCTAACCCCTATGCCTGCGGCACTTCTGTCACACATCCTGCT
>CAZSPO010000545.1:0-2451 GCA_964608775.1 uncultured Chthoniobacterales bacterium
CGGTCGCCCTGCCCCCACCCCTCGGTCATATTGTAGCCGACTTCGCGCGCCACAAAATTGGCACCCATAAATGCAATGATTGGTTCTGACATCGTGTAATTCTCTCTACCCGATTTCACCTTGGCAAATCTTCCACCAGCGCACCACGTTGCCCTGCGGTGGAATGCCCTACCGCTCGGCAACCCTTGTGAAAGGATTACCTCTTGTGTCCCGCTGGCATGCCGTGGGTAGCAACGTGTATCCTAAAAATAACATAAAAGGAGACGGCACCTTGAAGGAAACCAGCGAAAGCCTCTCTCCAAAACTCCCAAGGCCATGCAACCAGACTTTTAAATCGCCACCGTTAAAGGCTCACTTTCCCGAATACGGATCGGCGGCATCCCGGAGGCCATCTCCCATAAAGTTGAACGAAAGGACCGCCACCACGACAAAGGCCACCGGCATGAGCAGCCAGGGTTGGTTGGCCACCACCTGCAGGTTGAGGCAATCCTGCATCAATACGCCCCAGCTCACGATGGGGGGTCGCAGACCCAGGCCCAGGAAGCTGAGCGCCGTCTCCGCCAGGATCATGGCCGGCACACTAAGCGTCAGCACCACGATGATGTGACTGGTGAATCCGGGCACCAGATGACGGAATAGGATGCGGCTGTGGCTGGCACCCAGAAGACGCGCCGCCGTGGCGTAATCCTCTTCACGTAGAGAAAGTATTTTTCCGCGCACTACCCGAGCCAGCTGGGTCCACCCCAAAAGACTGAGAATAACGGTGATGGCGAAATACCCCTGCAGCGAACTCCAGTAGGGCGGAATGGCCGCGCCCAAAGCCAGCCAAAGGGGCAGATTGGGAAAGGAGAGCAAGATCTCAATCAGGCGCTGAATGGCGAAGTCAACCCTGCCCCCGCAGTAGCCGCTGATCCCCCCCAGCACAATTCCGAGCACCGACGAGATGCTTATGGCCACCAGCCCGATCGACATGCTGATGCGGGTCCCGTAAATCACCCGGCTGAACAAGTCGTGCCCGAAGCGATCGGTCCCGAATAAAAAGTAGAGTGGTGCTGTCGGCATTTCCTGCCCGTGAAGCGCCGCATACCTTTTCGGATGAACTCCAAAGAGGTGTCTGTCCATCGGTATCAATCCCCAGAGGCGGTAGGGCTCTCCCTTCACGAGGAAGCCCAGAGGTATCCGGTGGTCCTTGTCGAGGACGTATTGCTGCCGCAGGGTGATTTGGTCCATGTAGTGGACCATTTTAACGGCATGAAATCCTTTGCTGGGAGACCAGGCTGGAAGCATGGGCGGGCAACTGAGATAATCCGTATTGCGCGTTCGCGGCGCATACGGTGCCACTATTTCACAAAAGAGAGCCAACAAATAAAAAATGATTAGGGTGTAAAAGGAAAACACCGCAAGGCGATGTTTAAGAAAACGCTGCCGTATGAGTTGCCACTGCCCCAGAGTGGTGGCGTCGGAATTCCCTCCACCCAAGCCTGTCACTCCCGAGGATGGATCCAAATTCTTGCCGTCCACTTCATTTATTAAAAGTCTTTTCATTTCGCTTCTTTCTCCATGCGAATCCGCGGGTCGATGGCCAGCAGGAGCAGATCGCTGACCAGCATGCCGACGATGCTAAGGAGGCTGAGCGTCAGCAAGAGGGAGCCCGCCAGGTAGATGTCTTCCGCCAGCAAAGCTTGCAAGAGCATGGGACCCACTGTGGGAAGACTCATGACCATGGCGACAATCGCCCCGCCGGCGATCAGCTGCGGGAAAATCTGACCGATTCCCGAGACAAACGGGTTGATTGCCAGCCTTACCGGATATTTCACCAGCAACTTCAGCGGACGCACGCCTTTGGCCCGGGCGGTGGTCACGTATGGCTTCTTTAACTCGTCCAGCAAGTTGGCCCGCATGACCCGAATGAGTGCCGCCGTGCTTCCAGTGGCCAGGATGATCACCGGAACCCAAATGTGCTGGAGCAAATCCATAACTTTGCCCCAGTCCCAGCCCGGCATGGCCGCGTATTCCGGTGAAAATAATCCGGAAACATTGATTCCAAGGTATTCGGAACTCAAATACATGATGATGATAGCCAGCAGGAAATTGGGGAGACACATTCCGATAAAGCCGATCAGCGTGGCCAGATAGTCTCCCACCGAATACTGCCGGACCGCCGAATAAACGCCGATCGGCAGCGCGATGGCCCAAGTCAATAGAATCGAGCCCAGGGAGATGAGAAACGTTAGCAAGATACGGTCGCCCACCTTCTCATTGACCGGTCGCAGGTCCTCCATGGAACGCCCGAGGTTGCCCTGCAACAGCCCGCGGTCCTCGGAATCGAACGTAACAAACCACTTCAAGCCCACCCAGATAAAGTAGCGCTCGGTCATGCTATGATCCAGATGAAACAATTCCCGCAACTGCTCGATTTCCTTTTAACTGGCGGGGGCACCCTCCTCCTGC
>CAZSPO010000546.1:0-2443 GCA_964608775.1 uncultured Chthoniobacterales bacterium
GGCACAGTTTATTCATCGAAAGGGAAAAGGCTGTTTTCATACTGTATTCCGGTTTTAGTGTTAAAGGTCGCTATTTGGGTCTGCCAGCGCTTCTGTGGCTTCGCCCCAAAAGTCAAAAATTTCTCTACTTGCCCGTTCGTATTCATATTCCAAACTCCTATCGATTGGTGATTTTCCGGTTAAGCGCCAGCCATTGTAATCCAAAATTACCTCTGATTTTTCTGTTAGGCTGAGTTCGTCGTAGGGTTTACCGAAGGCTTGTTGCGAAGCACCATTCTTGTAGCCGTTGTATAGTCCTGTCTTTGCCCATCCTTTGACCATTCCCACGGCTTCATTGACCACAACTTCAGAAAGGCCCCGCCATGACCTTGGGACCTTACGCGTCACTCTATCGAGGATTCTCCCGGAAAACTCTTGCCCGACCTCCGACTCAGGTAAATACTGCTCGACTCTACGCCTTATTTCCGAGTTGGCCTTTTTCTGAACTCTATCTTTAAGCATATCGCCAAAGAAGCTGAGGTCGGGCGATTTTTCCTCTTGTATCGATTTTTTCGTGTATCCGGTGATTTGAGATCTATACCATGTAACGAAATCAAAAATATCTTCTCCAGAAAGGTCTTTATTTTGAGCCGTGCCTTCAACATCCTCGTAGATGGAGAAGGCGGCTTGTTTCCTTTCTTTGATTCGCTGTTCCCTACGCTGCCGCTCGGCTTCTTTCGCGCGCTCGATGCGCTGCTTTTCTAGCCATTCCTGAGTTTCCCATGAGGGTTGGTAGGGGATTGGGTTGGCGCGATAGGTCGGGGTAGGTGGATTTGGGTCATTTCGCGGAAAGCGGTCATCTCTATCTAAGACGCCTCCTCTGTTTGTGATATCATCTAGTATTTCTTGGTTCCTCCTTAGGAATTCACGCTCGCTTTCTCTACGCTTACGCTCCTCGATCTTTCTACGGGAAATATCTTCAAGCAATCTCCGATCTCTTTCTACAGCATCGTAGTCAGGCACCATACGGCCCTCACTATCGTGGGTATGCCAACCATAGGGGTCAAAATCCTCTGCCAAGCTTCCAGAGCGTACCTTAGCAGGATAACTGTGATTACTGGAATCAGTCCATCCCTGGAGCTCGCCGGTATATGGGTCTCTATATGTATATCCTTTGGCTAAAATTGCTGAATATGGCATAAACAGGATTGCCAAAAAGCAGCCATAGCGGCAAGTGAACGTTAGCCGGAAATATAAGAATTTGCGATACTTAGGAAAGATCAGTTTACCATCATCAAACTCTCGAACTCCCGAGTGTCCCTTGTTATAATTTATCAGAGTTCGACACAATATTATTCCATGTAGTAAAACCGATAATATCAGCAACACTCCGCTAACACTAAAGCCTGGCATGCAGACAAAGGGACGGCTGGAGAAACCGACCGATCCCTTGACACAAAAGACCGCGAAACAAACCGACGGGATTGCTAAAATTACAAAATCTCGAAAATGTCTAGGTAATGATTTCATGAAGACTAGATTATAACCTTTGACTAGGAAAATTAATTGGTAGATCAAGCAAAAAAAAACGGTAGATGAAACCACTTCTAGTGTAAAATGATAAGATTGTTTTCGGCAGAAGCGTTTGCTGAAGCGCGGTGGTAGTTGTTGCTGATCAATCGGATGAACCTTGTGGGGCCTCCCTCCAGTCCTTCAGCAGCAAGGCGACGACCTGGTCGAGGCGTTCAATCGAGGGCCAAAGCTTGTTGGCGGTGTAGTCCTGAATGCAGTCCCAGAGTTTTTCGATCGGATTGGGTTCCGGGCTGTACGGCGGCAGCCTCACGATATGGATGCCCTCTGGCGCACGTTCGTGCTCGCTGCTTTGAGGGTGGAAGCCCGCGCCGTCCCAGAACATGACATGCTCATGATCAGGATACTGCTTCTTGACTTGCTCGAGGAAGGCTCCAGTCGATTGCAGGCTCACTGGGGGTGTTTGGAGGAACACCGTTGCGCCCTCGAGGACATCCAGCGCGCCGTAGCAATAGCTCCACTCATATTTGGTCTGCCAACGCTTGTGAGGACACCGACCCTTGAGCGTCCACAAGCGCCGACGAACAGGAAGCAGACCGTACCGACTCTCGTCGGCAAACCAGACCTTGACCGGCTTCCTGCGCCTTGTGCCGGATCGGCGAAGTGAAGCGCGTGTGGCGCGGGCTCGTTTGGTTCCGCCAAGGTGGTGCGCCGGACCGTGTAGGCCAACAGATGCGAGCAGGTAAAAACATACAACGGTATAAAACAGTCGTCCCCGTAGTAACCGTGAAAGAAGCGTCCCTCCTGCGTGCCGTGCACCCGGTCGTCCGTGGCGTCCAAGTCCGGCACGATCCGCACCGGCACCCGCTTGAACGAGTTCATGAACGTATTCACCAGCAACCGGTTCAACGACAACGCCGCTGAGCGGTCCTGC
>CAZSPO010000547.1:0-2442 GCA_964608775.1 uncultured Chthoniobacterales bacterium
ATCCTTGGCCGTGGCTCCCCCCTTTTCCGATGCCGCTCCAGACATCTTCGCCGCTGTTCACGATAAGGTCGGGGCGTTATCCGACCCTGCCCCTGGCCTTGCTCAGCTCGCCGCACTGGAGTGGTTGCACGGCCAGGTTGACGACTCGCAAACGACGCTGGCCACCGCGCGCGATGCCCTGCCTGAGGGAAAGAAAGATCCTCGCTGGAGCGGTTACACCCTCGACCTGGCTTTGCAAGCGCTGCAAACCCGCCAACCCGAGCTTGTCCTAAAAACCCTAAATGACTTCCGCCCCCAAACCCGGCACGAGGAAACCGTGGCCGCCTATCTTCGTTTGGCCGCCCTACAATCGATCCCTGGCACCCCACAGGAAGAAATCGAAGCCGCCATGGAAACCCTTCAATCGCTCCCCATCGACCCAGGCGATCTCCAACGGTTGCTAGGTCAGATTGGTCTGCTCCAACTGCCGCACAACACGGCGGTTGGGAGCCGCTTGCGCCTGACTATTCCCCAGGGGGGCTTCTCGGTTTCCTCCCAAACTCCGGTCCGCACCCCACCGGCTCCCCCCGCAGTCGCCGCGCTTCAATCGGCCGTGACGCAAGGCGATGCGACGGCAGCCCGCCGGATTGCGTCAACCGTGACAGCCCCCGATCCTTTTCCCGCCCAAGATCCTCAATGGCAAAACCCGCGTCGGGCGGCGTTGGAAATGCTCCGTGAGAACGGGTGGCTGGGCAGGTATCTCGCCGATCTCCTGGCCGTTCCGGTGGATGACCAGACGCCGCCCGCCCATTTTTGGCGGCTTTACGAGGCGATGACGCTCAGCCCGGAGATCGCTCCCGAAGAGCGACGGGGAGCCTTGGTGGCCTTTGCTCGCCAACAACCGGTCATTCCTCAGAGCCGTTTCTCCGAATGGATCGACCTGCTCCAGTCCGAAGGCGAGATCGAACTGGCGATCGAGCAAACTGCCGAATTTCTTCGGGGCACCCCGTCCGCCCTCCCCAGCCTTCTGCATCCGACCCTTCGGCTCTACAAGGGAGCGGGTCGACTGCCGGAGTTTGTCGATCTTTTGATCGGACTATCGACGGAGAGCGGGGAGGTCGGGCGACTCCAACGATTGGCCACCGGTCGCGAGGTGCGCCATCCATTCATCCGGTTCTACTCCCAGGCAATCCGGCAGATGTTAGAACCCGCCCAGGTCGCCTCCCTACCGGACGCCGTCGCCCAGACCCAAGCCCTTCGGCTCATTCGTCACGCCATGAGTCAATCGGGAGGAGGCCATGACCCTGAGCTGGCGGAAACGGCTCTCGGGGTGGGGATCCAGCTGAAGGACACTCCCTTGATTCTGGATGCCCTGCAGCTTGGACTCTATCCAGAAACGCCCATCTCTTCTCCCGGCACCGCGCTTCTCCCGACGAACCAAGGTGAACCCGCCTTTCCGCCCGGCGGGCCGGCTTTCACGCAAACCCTCCACCTTGGGGATGGCAGCATCGCGATCCGGGGCATCGGGCTTTTGGAAACCGCCCTCGAGGCCGGGCTCGAGCCAGAGATTCGAGCGCTCCATACCCGTCTCTTTCCTCAGGTGCGCGCCGCCTGGCTTCCTCCTGGGGTGGGCGATCCGTCTGCGGTCCCGGATTTCATCGGGTGGTGGCTTGATTTGCGACTCGGGGAGGTCGAAGCCGTCGCGCCTTTCCGGGAATGGATCGCCTCCTTTCCTTCAGACCTTGCGGATCCCCAGCTGGCGCTTCGTCGTTCCGACGCCTTCATTCCCAGCTGGGTCTATGCGGCGGCTTCTGCCAACCCGGCCCTTTCGGGTCAAGCCTTGGCGTTAGCCCTCGACCTGCAAGAAGCCATCCTTCCCCTCGACCTGCCGGATGCCTGGATGTCGGCGCGCAACCTCGTCACCTTCGCGATCGCGGCCCATGATCAGTCGGCTGCTCCCCTCCGCGACCGAGCAATTGATCTGCTTTTGCAAGAAGCCAGCCAGCCGCCCAGCCCCCCAACCAACCCGTTTCAACCCGATCCGAACGGCCTGCTTCTCCTCGTGAAACGGCTGATCGCCAGCGGTGAAACCAGCCGTGCGACCGCCTTGCTCGATTGGCTTGAAACCCATCCGAACTTCGCCGCAGCGGGCGGAACCAATCCCCTCACCCTCGGAGCGCGCCAAGCATTGGAATCCCAGGTCAATGCCGCCGCCACTTTCTCCCCGGAGGTCGCCGCCTTTTATACGGCCCGCCCCGGCCTCGCTTTCCAAATCCAACCGCTGCTGCCCGAGAGCGGGAATCCTTTCGGTTTAATGCCGGCAGAATCATGGAGTGCCCGACCTTTTCCTTCCGGGGAGAACCGATGGAACGCCTCCCTTTGGCACGCCACGGGGGATTATGAAGAATCGATTGCCACGCTCAATCCTTCGCCGCGCAACGCCCGGTTTGCCACGGAGCGCTG
>CAZSPO010000548.1:0-2431 GCA_964608775.1 uncultured Chthoniobacterales bacterium
TTGGGCGACTGGTTCCGGAGGTTGAAATCCAAGCTCGGGACTAAGGCGGCGGTCACCGGTGCCGCCCACAAGCTGGCGCGAATCCTCTGGGCGATGGTCAAACACCGCCGCCCCTACGATCCGAAACGGCTCGGCAATCCCGGGTTGATCCGCGCCCGCAAAGAGCGCTATCTTCGCCGCCAGGCCGAGCAACTCGGCTTCAACTTAACCCCGATCAACGGGGAAGTTTCATAAGAGCAAGTCCGTTCAGCGGCTGCGACATCGAGTTCAGCGGGTGCGGGCGCGCGTACAGCGACCTGATTTGTCCGATAATTTCCTGACTTGGCCGAAATTTCTGACATTAATCGATAAAACCATGCTTATTGGAGGATGGATGGGGCTGTGGCCGTCGACGGAGCGACGGTAAATTTTCGTTATAGGGGACCTCTAAAAACCAGCGTGAGCCGCGAGCCAAGCCCTGGCGCTCAGGACGCAGGCTCCCGAAGGACCGCCCTTCAACCCTTCCGTCGCCAGACGCTGGCTTCCCACATCCCTCCCAACCACGGCGCGGCCGCGGGGGTTTTTAGAGGTCCGCGTAAGTTCTAAGTGCCCCTTCAACCGGTGGTTTCTCTTCGCGGATTGCTAGGAGTGGAAAATCGGAAGAGTCACATCTGCCGGCAGTCGATGAAGAGGAGCCACCGGAAGCTCTTGGGAATTGCGTTGATTTGCGCTCTAAGCTCAATGGCACGGGATTAAGCGTAGCCCTCGAGCAAAGTGGCAAGGACTTCAGTCCTTGAGAGCGGCGAAAGCCGCCAATGAACGTCCTTAATCCCGTGCTATTCCGGTCTAAGCTAAAATCCTCCCATGAGCGAGGCGCCTCTCGATCAGTTGCTCGACCCCCTTACCCGGAGTCTTTCCGACAAGCAGGTCCGCCAGATCATGAATTGGCGCCTCAATTCGGAGACACAGACTCGACTCGAACGGCTCCGCAATGGAGCGAACGAAGGAACGCTTTCTCCAGACGAAGCAGCACGGTGGAACCGGTTCAGAGGGTTGAGTTGTTTGAGATGCGTCCGGCCTTTCGCCGCAGGTCTCCGTCCGGATCACCACGTTGCCTTTGGCTTCCGTTGAGGTAAGCTTGAATGATGACGAAAGACGAGATCGTCGATGAAATCTCAAAGCTTCCCCATGGAGATCGACGGGAAATCCTTAGTGAGATCCTTGGAATGGAGCCTGATTCCGAGGTTTACGAAGAGGCAACCCGATCCGCGGATGAAGCATTCCTAATGCTTGACGAACTGGAGCGCCAAGATGTCGAGCCAGGCAAGTCCAGGTGAGGTGTGGCTCGTGGATCTGGGGATGGCCGCAAAGGTTCGACCGAGCCTCATTCTTTCGGACCCGCCAGCAGACGACGAACTCGCTCTGCAGGTGATCGTCCCACACACGACGGCAGTTCGAGGAAACAGGTGGGAATTCCCGGTTTCGTTGCCGTTTTTGAAGCGAAAAGGAGCCATTCATCTCCAGCAGATTCGTTCGATTCCGATCGCCAAGCTCGAAAGGAAACTGGGAAAACTGCCGGATCCCGTGTTCAGGAAGCTCAAACTACGACTGATCGAACTCCTGTCTCTTGATCAGTGAGTGAAGCAGCCGAAGAACCGCTGCGGCGGTAGAGTTCAATCAAACAGTGATTTTTCCAGAAGCCGGCGGCCTACCAGTTTGAGCTAGGGTGCGTTTAGAAGGTCCGGTGAGGCGTGCCCCGAGGCATTTTTGCCGTCAGCAAGGCGCCGTTTCCCACAGATGAGTTCCCTCACGGCGGGAAATGGGAACGAAGCTGACGGTAAGAAGGTCCGCGCCTCCAAGATTTGCGAAGCCATTTCTCTGCACCTTTTCATTTCTTGCATGCCCATTGGAGTTTCTAAACGCACCCTAAAAGATCCGGCATGGGCTGGACCCGGGATGCGCACCATGAAGGGCATGAAGAACATGAAGATCTTCTTTTCCATCCCTCATGTCCTTCATGCGCTTCATGGTTTCAGAACCTCTCTCGTGCTAAGCAAGTTCAGCAGTAGGATGTTTAATTCAGCAGAAGGATCTTTAAAATAGACACAGCTCCGATTTCGCACTCCTGCATCGCAAGCTTGAACCCAATCGGCATAAATGTTCTTTTGAACACTTATGCCATCCATCTACCGCCCGCGCCGTCCCCGTGCCTCGCCGCTGTGGCAAGTCGTCCACCATGGTTGGAAAGACTTCGTGACGAACTACGAATCGGAGCATCGCAAAACCCACGGTCCGCTGCGCAAGGATGCCGTGGCCGTCGTCGATCAGTTCTACCGCTGTGGGGATCTCGCGGCTGGGTTCACCCGGCTCCAGTGCCCTGATTGCGGGCACGAAAAACTCCTCGCCTTCTCCTGCAAGACCCGGGGCTTCTGCCCGAGCTGCCACCAGCGCA
>CAZSPO010000549.1:0-1564 GCA_964608775.1 uncultured Chthoniobacterales bacterium
TGAGCCTCTCTGCCCACTGCCCCGCCGGCACCCGCGTCGCATTTTCCGATTTGAATGCCGACACCCACGGCCTGGGGAGCCCAAGAAACGCTTGCACCTGACCCAGTCCTTTGCATTGGTCCTCCATTAGCTCTTCCATTATCACCACGCACAGTCGATCTCCAAATGCCTCCGCAAAAGGCCGCAGCAGTGTCCCATACTCACTTCGGCGAAACCAATCAAACTCACACGACTCTCCCTGCAGATACCGCGAACCCTCCTCCTCGAAGATTCGAACCGCGTCAGCCACAGACAACCGCCCTTTCTTCACATCGTGCTGGCAGGCAGAGTAGGCTCGGCTGTCAGGTCGCCGCAGAATCGCGATCAGGCGCATTTCTGGATTCATGGCCTGAATCGCGGGAATGGCCCCTGGCGCAAGCATGGTGCCGGTGGAGGCCTCTCCTCGATGGGAGCTTCCCTCGCCACCCGCGAATAAGGCCAAATACCTTTCCTCTGGCATTGAGCCTTGCCCTGTCGCCTGTCGACCGCATCGGGAGAAATATTCCGGCTCCCGTGGCTCGCTCACCCAAACATCCGGCCTTTCGGCAAGGGTGTCCGCCAGAGATGTTGTTCCACTTTTTTGAGCACCAATGATTAAGAAGCTCGGGTTCATGCGCGGGCAACTTCGAAGCTTGTATTCAATGTAAGCGGTTTCTCAATTCCAGTCCTGTGGTCACATCATATGGCATGACCCATGCCTATTGATTTCTTGCGTATAGAAATTGGCACTGAGCGTGGCACCTGATCGGATATCAATTCGATTGTGTCCGAGGTCTAAGGCTGCCAGCCAAAGAACTCAAGCACATCTCCATATGCTTCGGTCAGGATTTCTACGGTTTCACTTCTGAGTTTTCTTTCGAAGCTTCGTGCTCTTACGCTTCGCTTATGAGAAAACTTATCCTCCTTTTTCACCTCAAAATTCTCTTTTGCAGCAATGACATTCAGTTCCTTAGCTGATTTTTCACAACTAAAGAAATTGTTCATTCCATCCAGGTAGCTGCGAAAATCCTCGATCATCTCTTCATAACGTACAAAATGGAGCTGCTCCCACTTCGGCCAGTTCTTCATGAACAGCCGGTAATGCCCGCCAACGTCATCGACATAATGACGGGCGAACTCGTCAACATCCATCTTTTCGACCCGCAGGCAATGCTCGTAGAATCGTTCGTCCAAGCGCACATGCGCATAGCGCTCCGAAAAATACCGGGAGACGAGCACGTCCCGGGGATCTCTCAACAACAAATGCACGCGGAACTTTTCCACCTCTGGAATATCCACAAAATATCGAAGGGGAGAATAGAATCGCCCCAGCGGATTAAATCGCTTGGCGCGGGCATTCTCCGCCCGGTTGTGCATGAAGTTCTCCCGCTCCACGATGGGCCAGGTGTGAATATAGGTTTGGTAATTGATTGTCTGATAACCCAACCCCGCGGTCAGGTCCTGTAAACGACGCATGAGCATCATGCTGGCACAACGGTAGTGGCTGAAAAAAACCAGAGAAGGGCGTCCATTGCCCGGGCCCGCA
>CAZSPO010000549.1:1574-2430 GCA_964608775.1 uncultured Chthoniobacterales bacterium
GTCCGGACCGCTCACGGCGATCGGCGCCGGGGACCTCGTGCAGATCGACGCAGGTGGCTGGTTCTCTTCCGCCTTCGCCGGGGCCCGCATCCCGACCCTGGAAAGCGGCCCGCTCTCGACGAAAGAACCAGGGCTTGACGACTTTCATGGTCGAAATCCCGATCCAAGGATGTTGCCGCAGCACTGCTTTCACTGCATTTTTCGCAAAACCGGTCAAAGAAGTCATAAGGAGGCTGGGATGCGGAACTCTCTCAACTCAGAGCACCCGGGCATGGGCGACAGCTGCGACTGTTTGGATGGCGATTTCATCGAAAAGACGGGCATGGGTGGCATGCTCGAGGACATGCGCACGGGTCCGCGCAGAGAGGGGGGCAATATCCCTAGGTTTGCCCAGCCAACCGGCAAGCGTCTCCGCCAAGTCCCGCCCAGGATCATAGAACAAAGCCGTCTCCCCATGCTCAAAAGGATGCATCTGGCGGATCCACGGATAGGGCATGACCGGGATGGCTCCGCACGCCGCCGCTTCATAATGGCGATGGCAATCCCAGCCCAAGCCGGGGGGCGACAATGCCAACCGGGTCCGTTGGAGGGTAGCAATGTAGGCTTCAGCCGATAACATCTCACGCGGATGGAGGACTCGGAAGCCCGCCCCCGCAAGCCGCTCCAAGGCAGGACCAACGGGTGCCCGCATCGGTTTATGTTTCTCATCCCCCGCGAAAAACAGATCAACATCCCGCCTCTCCCAATCGGGCAGCTCTGCCTGACCATCCACCGGCAACGGCCCCCGCGCTCCCAATGCCAAAGGACGCAATTTCTCCACGACGGCGCGCCAAGCCGGTCTTGAGCGTGTGCGCAC
>CAZSPO010000550.1:0-2427 GCA_964608775.1 uncultured Chthoniobacterales bacterium
CCAGCCGCCCAAGGCAAAGCCGCCACCCAACGGCAGCCGCCGGATCACGGCTTCAAACGCCCGGAACAACCAGTAAACCAGAGCGTCCACCCCTTATTTCCGATAGATGACCCGGAGCGGATGTTCGTCGAGCACGTTGGGCTCGACGCCGCCGATTTTTTGCGGGTCGTAAATTTGGACGCCGACGTAGTAATAAAGCGGGGTGATCGGCGCTTCCTCGCTAATTAGCAACGACTCGGCCCGTCGAAAAATTTCGTGCCGCTCCTTGTCATCCAAGGTGCGGGCGGCTTCCGCAATGAGGCGATCATACTCGGGGCTTGACCAACCGGTGCGGTTGTTGCCGCCGCCGGTCACGAACATGTCGAGAAAGGTATTGGGATCATTGTAATCCCCAACCCAACTGGAGCGTCCGATATCGTATTGCAGGTTGCTCAAGCTGCCCAGGTAAACTTTCCACTCCTGCTTGTGGAGCGCGATGTCGATGTTCAGCTCCTGTTTGAGCATCTGCTGGATTTCGATTGCGATGTTCCGGTTGATCGCGACTTCGGGATAAAGATAGCTGACGAGGGGGAATCCTTCGCCGTCCGGATAGCCGGCCTCGGCCAGCAGACGCCGCGCTTCCTCGGGGTCATACCTGGGACCCGGCGGGGGTTCGTAACCACCGGTGCCGGGCGGGGTCAGAGAATCAGCCGGTTTCTCTCCCAGGCGGGTCACCCGTTCGGTGATCACCGAGCGGTCAATCGCCAGCCCGATGGCCTGCCGCACCCGGGGATCATCGAAGGGCGGCTTGGTGCTGTTGAAGCGGAGGAAATAATTGCCGAGAAAGGGGGCTGCATGAAAATCGGAGCGTTTGCGGAGCTCGTCGATCAGCGTCACGGGGATCATCGATTTGTCCATGATCAGGTCGGCTTCCCCCGCAAGATAGAAATTGAACGCCACATTCGCGTTGGTGATCGGGAGGACATCGATGGAGTTGAGGGCGACATTGTCTCGATCCCAGTAATGCGGGTTTTTTACGAGTCGAATCTTGTCGTTCAACCGCCAGGCGACCAGGGAAAAGGCCCCGTTGCCAACCAAATGCTCCGGCTTGATCCATTCCCCGCCGTGCGCCTCGGTGGTGGGGGTATGCACGGGCAGCAAGGTGGTGAAGGCGCAGAGCGAGAGGAAAAAGGGGGTGGGCGCTTCCAACTGCACTTCCAAGGTGAGATCATCGAGCGCCCGGAGACCGACCGTGTCGAAATCAGCGTTCTTCCCTTCGTTGAAGGCCTTGGCTCCCCGGATGTAATGGAGTTGGTAAGCGTATTGGGAAGCGGTGACCGGCTCGAGGGTGCGTCGCCAAGCTTTGACGAAGTCGTGAGCCGTCACCGGATCGCCATTGCTCCAGCGCGCTTCGGGGCGGAGGTGAAACGTGTAAGTCAATCCATCTTCGGAGAGGGTGTAAGTATGGGCCACACCGGGTTCCGGCTCTCCGGCGGCGTTGTATCGCATGAGGCCTTCGAACAGGGCGTTGGCAATCCGGCCTTCCGCCTGACCGGTGATCAAAGCCGGATCGAGGGTTTCGGGCTCCACCCCGTTGATGAATACCAAATCGGCCCGCGGTTCCGTCGGTCCGCAAGCGGCGAGTGCGCCCAGGGCGGCCAAGGCCAGAAAAGTCCGCAGGGAACGACTCAAAAGCCGAGGAAGAAGAGAGAGGAAAGCGACAATCCGGGGCGGCATAGCCCTTTTCTTAAACCGCCAGGAGAGTGGACGCCAGTCTGGAGGCGGGGCGGGGAACCATCAAGGGGCCGGGGTGGCTTCCGCAGTGGGGGCTTCGGTCGGGGCCGAGGTGGGTGCAGCCGGGCTGTCTGTGGGATTTGCTTCGGAATTCTCTGCGGGGGCGGGCTCCGTCACCACCGCCTCCTCCACGACCGTGGTTTCCACGACTGGCGCGGCGGCTTCCGGTAGTTGCGAACCTTCAGCGGCAGGCACCGGGGTTTGTTCCAGCTCCTGGATCAAGCCGGAATCTGAGTTCGCATTGCTCCGCATCGCGTAGAGCATGGAAAGAACGAGGGTTAAGGCAAAAAAACCGCCCCCGAGCCAGACGGTGAATTTGGCGAGCACGTTGGAAGTCTGAGCGCCGAACATGTTTTCGGTCATCCCCCCCCCGAACGCCGCTCCCAACCCTTCATTGCGAGGGCGTTGGAGCAACACCACAAAGACCAGCAGCACACAAACCAAGACATGGATGGCGAGAAGCACATTAATAACAATCGAAATCATGGGGTAACATCATGGACGATGCCGGGGTCGCTGTAAAGGCGGGATACAAGCGGTAGAGAAGAAAAAGAAAAAGGTACCAGCGCTTGTATTTTGGGATTTCATCAGCTCAATGAGAGGTATCGCCCATCTTTGGTCAAATCAAGACACAAATCCCACAATACATGCGCT
>CAZSPO010000551.1:0-2423 GCA_964608775.1 uncultured Chthoniobacterales bacterium
TTGGCGTCCACACCCGGCGGGGGGTGGCGTTGCTCGACGGGGTCTCCTTCCAAGTGGGGGCTGGAGAATTCGTGCTCCTGCTCGGGGCGAGTGGTTCGGGGAAATCGACCCTCTTGGAAGTGCTGGCAGGGGCCCGTGAATGCTCGACTGGAGAGGTGCGAAGCGCGGCTGCCGCCCGCGGTTACGTGCCTCAAGAGGATATCATCCACCGGGAATTGCGGGTGGAAGAAGCGCTGCGCTTTGGCGGTCGACTTCGGCTCGGCCCCAAGACGCCCCGGGCCGAGCTTGATCGGGCGGTGGATTGGGCGATGGACACCCTCGGCATGAGCGGACGCCGGTCGTTACCCGTCCGCCAACTCTCTGGCGGACAACGCAAGCGAGTGAGTGTGGCTTCCGAAATTTTAGTCCGCCCCCCATTGCTCCTGCTCGACGAACCGACTTCCGGCCTCGATCCCGCTGCGGAAATGCGGTTGATGAAATGGCTGCGGCAACTGGCTGACACAGGGTGCGCGGTGTTCTGCTCGACCCATGTGCCGGCGAATTTTCATCTCGCCAACCGGGTGCTCGTTCTCGACCGCGGGCAATTGATTTTCAACGGCACCCCCGATGCGGCGCGCACCCATTTTCAGGTGGAATCGCTCGCGGCACTTTACGAAAAATTGGGCCAGACCCCGCCCATGCCGACCCCCGCCGTGCCGGAGCCGCTGCCAGAAATCGCGAGCCCGCGTCGCCCCCGGCCCTGGGGTTTGGCGGGCCAGCTCCTGTTGTTGGCCACCCGACAATGGCGGATTTTTTCAGGGGATTGGCGGCAGGCCCTCCTCCTCCTTCTTCCCCCATTGGCCGTCGGGTTTCTCGGGGGCTGGACGGGGCGCAACGAAGCGCTCTCGCTTTTCGTCGCTTGGCTCGCGGTCTTTTGGTTCGGCTGCAACAATAGCGCTCAGGAATTCGTGCGCGAACGAGCGATCTACGGACGGGAATCGATGGTTGGCCTCCGGCGTGACGCTTACCTGCTGGCTCGATTTCTTTGGATGACCGTGCTCACCCTTGTTCAAGCCGCTCTGTTGGTTGGCGTGCTCCAGCTCTTCACCCCCGGCTGGTCAGCGGCGGTCAGTTGGGAAATATTGGCGCTCGTCGGTTCCGCGACCGCTGGAGTGGCGATCGGGTTGGCGGTCTCCGCCTGGGCACTTCAACCGGCCCACGCCCTCGTTGCCATCCCCCTCCTCTTGATTCCGCAGATTTTACTCGCCGGATTTGTCACCCCCGCCCACGAGATGCGTCCGGAAGTCCGGGCGGTGGCACGTTGGTTTCCCGGTTACTCGGCTCAGCGGCTCATGGATCTGAGCGTGGTCTGGGGGCGGCCTGCCACCCGGGAGTTGCTGACGGATCATTGGCACGCCGTCGGCAATGTCCGTCTCGCCACCGGATTGCGAACCGGCGAAACCCTTCGCGACCCGCGCACGGGTCTCCCCCCGCTCGGAGGGCTCGTCGGCTGGACCCTCGCCGGTCTGGGCGCAGCCTGGGTCGGGCTCGCAAGAAAACGGGAACGGACCAACTGACGGCATGGGACCGATCTATTGCTGGCAAAACCAAGGCGCGGCCTGGGGGAGCCTGGCATCCACTTGGCCGCCACTCCCTTCCCCGGCCGAAATTCCAAAGGGGGAGTGGGCGGTGATCGTCGTGGAACACCTTTCCGATCTGAGAGAATGGGCGGCGACCGCAAGACGCTCGGGGTGCAGTTGGATTCCCCTCCGTTGGCGAGAAGGGGTGGCGGCTCTCGGCCCGTTGTTTTCCCACGACCAAGTCGGTTGTCTCACCTGTTTGCTCCAACGCGAGGGGGCGCTCGACCGTCAACGCGTTCACTGGCCTCGCTCGACTTCGGTCGCCGCCGACGTCTGGCCTGTCGTCCGCAGCCATCTTGACCGACGAGATTCACGGGCGCGGGTGCTCGAGCTTTTTGATGCAACGGGGAGTCTCGGCGAACCGAATTATCTTGTCCCGGTGCCCGAATGCCCGGTGTGCGGACCGGGGATTGGTCCGTCGCTGACCGGTCTGGTCCGGCGAGGCATCAGTGTGGCGGCGATTGATGGCGGTTGGCGGGTGACCGAGCCCGGGGCCACCCTTCGCGCGATTGAACGGCATGTCGGCGCGGTTTGTGGCCAGGTCGGGTGGTTGCGGGCGCGTCCGGTGACAGGGCCGGGGTGGGGGGATACCTGGCTCGGCGTTGCTCCGGGCGATGGGCCGGGTGGGTTACGCAGTTATGGCTCCACCCCGGAACAGGCCATGGCGGGCGCATTAGGCCAGACCTTTGAACGGCTCTGCCAACCGCCCGAACCGGGGGCGGTGGTGCGGGCCGGGGTTTGGTTCGAAGAAGCGCTTTTGCAGGCGTTGTGCGGTTGGGTCGAGCAGATCGTGCCTCGCGAGGG
>CAZSPO010000552.1:0-2420 GCA_964608775.1 uncultured Chthoniobacterales bacterium
GCCTCGACATCGGCGAGGGCAGCCGGGGCCGCCAGATCGCCGCGGATAGCCGGTTTGATGACGGGCCACCCTGCGTCAAGATTCAAGAAAGCGGGGGGCTCCAAGGCGAAGCCGCCGGTCCCCGCGCTTGGGGTGTAACTGCCGTAGTGGATATTCAGAACCGTCGCTTGAAGCCGTCCGTCTGCCAGCCGGGTGAGGTGGGTGACGGCAGAAAGTTCGTGGGTTCGTTGGAGCTCGATTTCGAGCCCGGGTTGGAGAACGCGCAGGATGCGGGAGACATTTTCGGGGGAAGCCGGACAGACATATTCGATGGAGAACCCCGGTTCATCCAAGGAATCGGCCAAGGCGACAACGCCGAGGGGAAACGTGTCGGTGGCCTCTAATTCAAAAAGCTGAGTGATCCGGTATCGGCCGGTGAGGTAGGGAACTTCGAGCTTCGTATCTTTGTAATTCCGCAGGTAAGCGCGCACCAGCTCGGTGTTGAGCGCGGCCAATTGAGCCCCCTCGACGCCGCCGTAAGCGGCCATGAATTTTTGGGCGGAAAAATAGGACCCTTTGGGTGCCTTCTTCAGCTCAAACTTTCGCGGGGGCTCGATCTTGTCGAGCTTGCGGAGAATGGAATAGCTCAACGGCCGCTCGGGATGGCCAAAGACGTATATCGACCCGGCCCAGCAAACGAAGGTCACCCCGGCCAGCACTACGATCAGAATGGTCCACCAAAATAGGCCACCGTTCGATTCTTCAAATGCTTCCTTTCGCGGATACTGCCTTCGCTTTGGTTTTGTCACGTGAATGAATGTTAGACTGCCGAAAGGGCTTGGGTCTTTCCAATTTTCCGGCCTCAGGCCATTTCGCCTTTAATCAGAGGGGTGGTCGGCCGCGGCTCCCGCCTGAGCGGCGTATTCAAACGACGTACCGCAACCACACGAACGGGCCGCATTGGGATTCAATATCTTGAAACCCGCTCCTGTCAGGCCGTCCACAAAATCGAGCGTTGATCCCGCCAAGTATTTCCGGCTGAACGCATCGATCAGCACCCGGGCTCCCGATTCGGCCACCACCTCGTCCTCCTCCGCCCGGCGGTCGAACCGCATCCCATATTGCAACCCGGAACAGCCGCCAGCCTCCACGAAAACGCGCAACCCCTCCTCGGGTGAAGCCCCTTTTTCTTCCAAGAGTTCACTTAGTTGTTTGACCGCACTTTCGCTCAACGTGATCGTCATCATCAAGAGCCCCAAAGTAACACCCCACTTTGCCGAGTCAATGAACCGTCTGCATTCTTCCTCCGCCATCCCTCAGGGCTCCCCGGTCGCATGAGCATCATTCGTCTGCTTCCCGAAAATGTGGCTTCCCAAGTGGCCGCCGGTGAGGTGATCGAACGCCCGGCTTCCGTCGTGAAGGAGTTGGTGGAAAACAGTCTTGACGCCGGGGCCACCCGGATTGAAGTCCACTTCAGTGGCAACGGCTCCCGCACCATCCGCGTGCTCGACGATGGCCAGGGCATGGATAAAGATGATGCCCTTCTTTGTCTGGAACGGCATGCCACCAGCAAAATCCGCACCGGCACTGATCTCGCCCGCATTCACACCCTCGGTTTCCGAGGCGAGGCGATCCCCAGCATCGCCAGCGTCTCCCGCTTTCGTCTCCGCACCCGCGAAGCGCATGCCACCGAAGGGACTGAAATCATCATCAACGGCGGACGCATGGAAACCGTCCGCGCCTGTGGCTGCCCGCCCGGTACGGAGATTGAGGTCCGCGCTCTTTTTTATAATCTGCCAGCGCGCCGCAAATTTTTACGCGCCGTGGCCACCGAAGCCGCCCATATCGAGCAACAGGTCATTCTCCAAGCCCTCGGACATCCCGGCACCGGATTTACCTTGATCCGGGATGGGGCCATTCAACATCAGCTCCCCCCCGCCACGGAACTGCTCGTCCGGGTCCGCGATCTGGCCGGACCCGCGCTCGCCAGCCAGTTGCTTGCCGTCGGTCACGAAGTGAATGGGATTCGGCTCTCCGGTTACATCGGCAAACCCGGTGTCGGACGCGCCACTCGCCAAAGCCAGTTGCTATTCGTCAATGGTCGCCCTGTGGACAATGCCGCTTTGGGCAAAGCCCTGCGTGAGGGTTACCATACCGCTCTCATGAAGGGGCAGTATCCGGTCACCTACCTCTTCCTCGAGATCGATCCTGAATGGGTCGATGTCAATGTCCACCCCGCCAAACGCGAAGTCCGGTTTCACAGTCCCCGCACGGTCCAAGCAGTCGTCGTGGAAGCGGTCCGGCAGACCTTGGAATCAGGTCGAGCCGACTGGACCCGCACCTTCCAACCCCCGCCCGCTCCCTCCGCCCCGCCCGCTCCCTCCGAGCCCGTCGCCCCTCCGACCGTCCATCCGGGCGGGCCCCCACCCCTGGCCGACCCT